>JAYSYV010001062.1:0-1164 GCA_043727245.1 Chloroflexota bacterium
TATCTAACTGATGGCGCGAACAACCGGGTTGAGAAGTTCGACAGCCAGGGCCGATTTCTGGCGAAATGGGGCAGCCAGGGTAGCGGAAACGGCCAGTTCAATGTGCCTAAGGGTGTGGCCGTTGACCGGCAGGGCAATTTATACGTGGCCGACTACCTTAACGAACGTATCCAAAAGCTGGATTCAACCGGCCGCTGGTTAGCCAGTTATGGCCGCCAGGATCAGGGAGAAGGCCAGTTAAGTCACCCCACCGGGATTGGCCTTGATGCTGCCGGAAATGTGTTTGTAGCTGATATGGTTCCGCAGTCGGTCCAAAAGTTTGACAGCCAGGGACGCTTCCGGTTGAGATGGGAACTGGCTGACCGGGGCGGCAAACCGGGCGAACCCCTCAGCCTGACGGTTGATCGGGACGGAAATGTTTATATCGGGGTAGGTTCCCGGCACACTATTCTTAAATATGACAACCAGGGCCGCTTCTTGCTTGAATGGGGTAGTGCGGGTAGCGGCGAGGGCCAGTTCAATTTTCCGGGCGGGCTGGCGGTAAACCGGCAAAACCAGGTCTGGGTGGCTGATAGAGACAATAACCGCCTTCAAAAATTCGACAGCCAGGGTCATTTCCTCTCCAAGCTTGATTTTAATTTCTTTGCCCAAGCCAGTTCGGAACAGCGTTACCAGGATAGCCCTTACGCCGTAGCCCTGGACGACCAGGACCAGATTTACGTGGCCTTTAGCAGCTTCGTGCGCAAATACGACAGCACGGGCCAATTCTTGTTGAAATGGGCCGACAGCGACCAGGCTTCTCCTTCAGATGAACACGATTTTATCCTGGCGAGCGGTCTGGCGGTGGATGGGCAGGGCTTAGTCTACGTTATGGAGGCGGGTAATTTTCATTGTACCAACTGCCGCCTTCAAAAATTTGACAGCCAGGGTAATTTCAAAACCACCTGGAACAGCCTTTTGCGGCTGCCAATGGACCCTTATATTATGATCCCGGCTCCCGGCCAGTTTCTGGCGTTCCAGGCTATGACGGTAGACCGGGCCGGAAATATCTATCTGGCAGACGCCACTTATGGCCGGATTGAGAAATTTTACCAGAAGTAACCTTCTACTGAAACTAAACCATGAAAGAAGCGGGGGCAAGTTTGAGTAAACTAATCAGGGGGT
>JAYSYV010001063.1:0-1164 GCA_043727245.1 Chloroflexota bacterium
CGTAGAGTACGGTTTCCAGGGACAGGTGATAGCGAAAAGAAGGTGGAAAACGCCACCAGCGTCCTCTAGTCCAGGTTGCCAGCGGGACGGCTGGAGAACTTGCCGGTTCCTCGTCAATCGCCAGGTTCTCCGGGTTGTCCAATAGCCCTTGGGCCCCGGCTTTGCGCCCGGTCCAATCCGGTGAAGCATCTTCAGCCAGGTGTGTTTGGGCCAAATCGTCCGCTTGATTTTCCTTATCTACTGCCATTATTCCTGTATCTGCCGCCCATTTTAACTGGCCGGACCGTTGTAAACAAAATTGACTCCGTTTTCTTACAAGACGCTTGCTTTCACCCAAAAGTTACCCGGATTTTACTACAAATGTAACCAAGTAGCTAGCCGCCAACTTGAAAGGTAAAATCCCTCCTGAACACAAGCGCGAATTAGTGCCTTGTGTAACAAAAGCTACAAATTGAGAGGGCAACTCGACTTTTTTTACCCACTATAAAGTTTCTTATTCGCAGGTTTTTAGTACTTTAGTCTTCTAGTAACAATTAACAAACTTTGTTATCATTATTTACCTGACATCAAAGCACCTGGCATTGCAGGGCTAATTATCGGCAGTAAGCAGCGGACACTTCTTTGCACAAATTAATATTTGAAGCCTGTTCTTTCCTTTTGAGAAAGGTTAAGGATAATCTTCTAATTTTCAAAAGGTAACAGCCCTAAATGTTCACTCAGACTACCACGCCAGTTTATAATCAATTATCGGCTCAATCCTCCCTGGAATACATATTTTTACGGTATATTCTGGCACGGGCCGCGCTTCCCGAAATCGGGGAGTTTACCGTACCGCAATTCCCGGTTAAAATCGGCGGTAAATTTTACACTATTGATTATGGCATTGTCGGTCTGAAATCCAAGTTTGCTATTGAACTGGATGGCTTTGTAGTTCATTCTCAAAAATCTAATTTTAACAATGACCGCTTCCGGGGGAATGACCTGATAAATGACGGCTGGACGCTTATTCGCTTCTCTACTGAAAACATCACTACCTCGCCCTATCGCTGCATAACTCAACTTCAGGATACGTTAGCCAGAGACCCTTTTTTAAAGAATTATCTTCTACCTGAAATAATAAGTGAATTGCCTTTGTTTTCTTTCCAGGATTGGGAAGCTATTAGC
>JAYSYV010001064.1:0-3906 GCA_043727245.1 Chloroflexota bacterium
GCTGCCGCTACCGCCGCCCAGGCCATTCACGCCCAATGCCGCCTGACCGGTAACGGCCCGGTCCCGCTGATTAACGCCGGGGATGGCGTAGGTGAGCATCCGACCCAGGCTTTGCTGGACATGTACACGATTGTCCAGAAGTGCAACCGGATAGACGGCCTGACCGTGGCAATGGTCGGCGACTTGAAGCATGGCCGGACGGTTCACTCGCTGGCCCGGTTGTTAAGTTTTTACTCTGGCGTTAAACTGATTTTGATTGCCCCGCCGAGCTTGCAGATGCCGCCCGACTTGCTAACCGAGTTGCGAGGACGAGGCGTTGAAACCCGTGAAGCGGCCAGTATTGACGAAGTTTCACGCGAAGCTGACGTCTGGTACATTACCCGTGTTCAGAAAGAACGGTTCGATAATGAAGATGCCTACAAGTCAGTCCAGGGCAGCTACAGTGTCACCGCCGAAACCGTCCGGCGCATGAAATCCGATGCGATTATTATGCATCCCTTGCCCCGTGTCGGTGAAATTGCCGAAGAAGTGGATAGTCTACCCCAGGCGGTCTACTTCGAACAGGCCGTTAACGGTATGTTCGTGCGTATGGCAATCCTGGCCGGAGTGCTGGGCCGCTGGTAAATTCTTGATTTGCTTGATTTGAAGGTAAAAATGAAATCAACTTATAACATTAATCTGAGCTATGACGATAATTATACCGCCGGGCCTGATTTCGAAGGTACTTTACCAGACCTGGCCGAGTTAAATACCGGGCTATCCCCGGCCACTTTCCTGGGCTACCGGGTCAACAGCACCCTGGGTGTACCGGCTGGACCGCTGCTTAATTCGGCTTATATCCGGCTCTATGCCCAACTGGGCTTTGACGTGCTGACCTACAAAACGGTGCGTACCAACGCTTTCCCTTCGCATCCTTTCCCAAATGTGCGCCCGGTCGAAACTTCACCCGGTTGGTATCAAACTGTCGCAGGCGGTGACAAACCAAGTTTGTACACTCTGCCCAGTTTGGACGAAAGCCAACCCCAGCTAGACCTGAGCATTACCAATTCCTTTGGGATGCCCAGCAAAGAACCGGCTGTCTGGATGGCCGATGTGGCCCAGGCCAAAGCGGCTGTCCGGGCCGGGCAGGTTTTAGCCGTCAGCGTGGTAGGGACGGCCCGGCCCGGTGGCAGCCTGGAAGAACTTGCCCAGGATTTTGCTCAGGCGGCCACTTTAGCGGCTGCCGCCGGCGCTGACATCATTGAGGCCAACCTGAGTTGCCCCAACGTCCGCAGCAGCGAAGGCAGCCTCTACCAGAGTCCGGCAGCGGTCAGCAGCGTGGCAAAAGCTCTTTCGGCGGCTTTAGGCAGTCGAACCCCTTTTTTGCTGAAAATAGGTTATTTAGAAGATCGGGCTTTAATTCAGCAGGTTCTGGAAGCCGCCGCTAATGCCGGGACGGCTGGTCTGGCCGCAATTAATACTATACCGGCTAAAGTTTATCAGGCCGAAGGTCTAGCGGCTTTACCCGGTGAAGGTCGTCTGGTTAGTGGTATCTGTGGGGCTGGTATCCACGAAGCGGGCCTGGCTATGACCGCCCGCCTTCTGGAAGCCCGCGAAGGGGCCGGTCTTTCCAGCAAAGCTTTTAGTATTGTGGGAGTTGGAGGCGTAATGATTGCCGAAGATGCGCTGACCTATCTAAAGTCAGGGGCTGATGGGGTCCAGAGCGGCACAGGCGCAATGTGGAACCCTTACCTGGCCGTTGAATTAAAACAGCTCTTAAAATCGGCTATCCCGGTGTTGTAATTAAAGTTTCTTTATGCTAGGTCTCCTATAGACTTACTTATGGCTTACCCTCTTTGAGGTCTGAGGGACTTACTACCTGTTGTTGTGGATAACTTCAGGTTTTTGATAATTGACTTTCTTCGATTTAATGTTATATTTTCTATAGGAAAGCTTTAGGAATTTTGCAGTTTAACCAGTCTGTAACCCGTTGTATCAACATAAAAACACGCTCTACCTATGTCTTTATGCATTTTCAATTAAATTAAAAAGATTTAATACCAGTAATCTCATTATAAAGTATTTCCTGGCAACAATAGTGAAAACTTTGGGTCGGATAAACAGGATTAGATAGGACATAAATATAGGTGAGCGGCATGATTGATCCGACTATAATGAATATTTTGAAAAAAGCCGTTGAGGAAGCTAACCAGGGCCGTAAAATCCAGGCACGGGCCTATTTTTTTGATATTTTAACCCTTGACCCTAATAATGAGTACGCTCTTTTGTGGCAGGCTTACCTCAGCGACGACCCCTATAAAGCAAGCGAATTCCTGGAAAGACTCTTAAAGTTGCAGCCGGGCCACAAGACTGCTCGTGCCTATCTGACCCAGGCCAAACAGCGCTGCGAAGAATTTGAAAAAAAGAAGAAGACTTCGGTCTTTATTAAAAACTATGCTTTGGTAAATGTTTCTTCGAGTCGGACCGGCCTGCCCGTACCTTATCTGGGCGATTACCTGATTCAGCAGGGTTTGATAACTCCTAACCAACTGGCTATGGCCCTTCAGATGCACCGCGAACTAAAAGATCGCGGCCACCCCAAGCCGGTTGGCCGGGTGCTGGTCGAACTGGGTTACATCAACAACGACCAGCTAAATCGCTGGCTCCAACAACAGAATGACGATTTGGAGAATTTCTACCTCCGAATTTGAATTTCCACTCACCGCAATCAATCTTTCAATCTTTGCCTGATAAACGTAACGCCAGGTTCTGAAGTAGGTTTCGTCTGCTCGCCATGATTCATTAGGAGGAATTTAAATGCCTGAAACTCAAGTTTTACCTGCCGCCGAGGATGTAGCTTTTTTCGAGGAAACCGGCTATTGGATAGCACCCAAAATTATTGATGATAACCGCCTCGAAGCCCTGCGAAGGCACATGACTTTCATATACAATGAAAATTATGAAACAGGCCGGATGCCCTTCTGGAACTACTGGAAACCGGGTTCAGGCCGGTTACGCAAGACCGATAATACCCACTGGTCAGATTTTACTATCCGGGAGCTTGTTACCGACCCGGTTATTGGGGCAATTGCAGCCGAATTAATGCGTACCGATATTATCCGGCTCTGGCACGACCAATTGTTATTTAAACCGGGTCTGGCGATAAATGAAGCCGAAGAAACCGCCAATGTCGGTTGGCATCAGGATTACCATTACTGGCAATGCGCCGAGAAGCCCTCACTTCTAACAGCCTGGGTCGCTTTTGACGATGTGGATGGGTCGAACGGGTGTATGCAGGTAGTGAAGGGAAGTAATCATTGGGGACTGGTTAACGTTAACAATTTTTTTGAGCAAGACCTTAAAAAGCAAGAATCTTCCATGAACGTCCCCTCAAACTCTATTTTTGAACCTGTCCCGCTTATTATGAAGGCGGGACAGGTTAGCTTCCACCATGCTATGACCCTGCATGGGAGCGGGCCAAATAACACTTTCAAACCCCGCCGGTCCATTGCCATTCATTTAATGACCGGAGATACCCGCTATAAAGCCGGGACGCGTGGCGATGGACACATGAATGTGGAACTCTACAGCCCCGCTGACGGCGACCTGTTCAAAGGCAGCATGTTTCCCATTTTGTATAATCGGCTTACCAGCTAGGGTTAAGAGCCATAAGCGGCAATCATCCTATCTATAAGTTGGTCCATCTCCTCGTCCACTTTTTGTGCAGCAGGATGGCTGTCGTACCAGGCGACCATTTCAGCGGCTCCCTGGCGAAATGGAATACTCGCCACGTAATCAGGAACCAGCCGTTTAATTTTGGTATTGTCGAAAATCATACTGTGGGCTTTGTCGCCTAACAGTCCCGCACCCCAATCCGCGTCAAACTCGGCAATGCGGTCCGAGGGAATGTGGACAATATTGGCCTCT
>JAYSYV010001065.1:0-1161 GCA_043727245.1 Chloroflexota bacterium
AGTCTGGCCGGATTATCGCAGAAAAGAAAAGATAAAGCCTGGCAGCGCCGCTAAACCGGTTCTATCAGGCTTTTATACAAATCTTGGGGATATGTCAGGTAGAAGCTAGACGAACCAGATTCCACCGTTGATTGAAATGGTATCGCCGGTCACGAAGGCCGCCAGGTCCGAAACCAGGAATAGCACCGTCCCGGCTACGTCCGGGGGATAGCCCGGCCTATTAAGGGGGATATTTGCGATGGAGGCTTGCTGGGAAGCCGGGGGCGTAAAAGTTTCGTGAAAGGGCGTATCCAGGATTAAGCCAGGCGCTACCGCGTTCACGGTAATACCCTGTGCGGCAAATTCTTTAGCCAGACCCTTCGTCAAACCAAGCATACCAGCCTTGGAGGTAGCGTAAGCAACGGCCCCGTTGCCACCGCCATTTTGGCCGGCCAACGAACTGATATTAACAATCCGGCCCCACCCCCCGGTCATATAGCGCACCGCCGAGCGGGAGCAATAAAAGGCGCTGGAAAGATTTACATCTATTACTTTGTGCCAGTGTTCGTCGCTCATATCGGCGGTTGCCACGCGCCCGATCAGACCACCGGCGTTGTTAATGAGAATGTCGATCCGCCCACCCAGAGCCGAAGCGGCCTCGGTTATACGCTGCTCAACCTGGGCGCTGTCGCTGGCATCCAGGCTCAAGCCAATGCTTTGACGGCCCATTTCCTTTATTTTAGCTACTACTTCATCGCCGGGATGGGTCAGGTAGGTAATTGCTACATCGGCCCCGGCCTCGGCCAGTTGCAGGGCAATCTCGCGCCCAATCCCGATGTTGCCGCCCGTTACCAGGGCTGTCTTGCCCGCCAGGTCTATCTTTATCATTACGCCCCCTTATCTATAAAATCAGTCCTTTTGTCGCTTTTTAATACCAGGCTTACTTTACACCATTTTCAAGCCACACAAAAGACTGATAGTAATTCATACTTTCAAAGCTATAGGTAATTTCAGGCAGGGGAGAGCAGGAGGACCGACAGGGTAAAGGCGAAAGTTTTTGAATGACAATTAGATTGCTTTATCGCCCTGAATACTCTGTTCCGGTATTCCTTTGTATAACACTATTTTTGAGAATGCGGCTTAATGGGCAGCGTAATCACCAGCCGAGGGACAATGTGGGGC
>JAYSYV010001066.1:0-1160 GCA_043727245.1 Chloroflexota bacterium
GGCGGCCAGCCCGAAAACCTGGTGACAAACGGCCTCTTGACGGTCGAACTGGTATCAGGCCAACTTCAAGTGGGCGACACCCAGTTCTTGCAGCACTCCCCCGCGACTAACCCGGTCGCAGGGGGCCAGGTAGGCAACAGCCTGGCCCCAACTTACGCCAGCTTCAACCAGGGCAAATTGGCTTTCGGAGTACCGGGTGCAACCCAAGCAGGCGACCGGATTGGTCAGGCGGTCAACGAAGCGGTAAGCGGTAACGGTCAGGTTTCGGTGCTTGCTACAACGCCAATTAGTCTGAAATATGCCCGTTATTTTGGAGAAACCGGCCACAATGTGGCAGATGTCTTTAATAATTTCTTCCAGGCTGACCCGTTGGACGAGAGCAAGTGGCTCTCAGTGATGGGTTACCCGATTACTGAGGCTTTCTGGGCTAAAGATAAAGTAGTAGTAGGCGGGCAGCGGCGTGACGTTTTAATCCAGCTATTCCAGCGGCGCATTCTGACCTATACTCCGTCTAACTCAGCCGCCTTCCAGGTAGAAATGGGTAATATAGGCCAGCATTATTATGTATGGCGTTACAATTTTGATAGCCGAGATGTTTTGCCTGGCAACTATCGCCTGCTCGCAGCGCGGAACAAGACCTTGAAAAGCGTGGATATTCTTAACCCGGCCAATCTTACCAGCCTAGCAGTTTGTCGGAGAAAGCCTTATTTTAGCCGGAATGGTACTACCTGTAGTTCTAAATTGACACGCTTTGTCTGTAAGTGGTAGTCATTTCGATTACTCCGACAGGCTGCTAGGCAATACCCCCAACGGCGGGGTGATTAGCGGACTGTGGCCTTTGAATGAAGGTCGAGCTGTTATCCGCACCCAAAATTATGACAAAATATATCTGGTCGACCTGACTGGATCGCGGGCTTTCAAGGCTTTACCAGTACCAGACAGCCTAATATACCTTGGTCGATATCCCCAAGTTTTGCAGGCGGTCGGTTCAGCCGATGGTAAACGTATTTTTGTTTTATTCGCGGGTGAAACACCAACTTCTCGGGGATTTGTAATGGTTTACGAAACGGACACTCTGGCCGGCGACAATCTGAATATAACTGGTTACAGAATGGAACTCGATAATTTACCTTATTTGCAGAATGAGCCGAACCGGCTTT
>JAYSYV010001067.1:0-3896 GCA_043727245.1 Chloroflexota bacterium
GGCCTGACTATGGGTGCCGATGATTACGTGACGAAACCCTTCTCGCCCCGCGAGCTGGTCGCCAGGGTCAAAGCGGCTTTGCGAAGGCAGCAGCTTGACACATCAAGGGGAACCACTACCGGTTTAATTTCAGCCGCCATTCCAATTACCTCATCTCACCTTGAATTTGGGACATTAAGAATTGAACCGGATGCCCGCAAGGTCTGGGTTAACCACCAACTCCTGGAACTGACCCGTACCGAATTCGACCTGCTGCTAATACTGGCTGAGCGGCCCAACTGGGTCTTCAGCCGGGAGAAACTATTGGAAGCAATCTGGGGGTACGACTTTTTTGGAGATGAACGAGTGGTAGACGTACACATCGGCCAGTTACGTAAAAAGCTTGAAACAGCCGGGGCTGGACAACCGGTTAAAACGATCTGGGGGGTAGGATACCGGTTCGAACTATCTCCCAGCTTGCCGGATACTGCTAATTTAACACAAAAGGTTGAGGAGCAGTAGATGCTAATAAGCCTGCGCTGTCGGCTTTTCGCTTCTTATTTTATTATTATCTTGGTGGGGGTCTTGACCCTATTTGGCGCAGCCAGCTTGATAGCCAATGCCTTTTTCCGGGCGGACATTCGCGACATCCTGGCCGAAAAAGGTAGTACCGAGGCCGGTATCGAAGCCCTTAACACCGCTTTCAATAACGGCGTCCAAAACTCGCTCCTGGTAGCCGCCCTGGCTTCCCTGGTTGCCGCCATTATTATCTCAATTTTTGTAAGCGGCAGACTGGCCCGGCCTTTACACCAGATGGTGGTAGCGGCCAACCGGATTGCTTCCGGCCAATATGAGGAGAAGGTCCTTGCGCCAAAGGTAAAAGAAATCGCCGAGCTGGCGGCCGCCTTCAATCAAATGGCTAGCAGCCTGGAACACAATGAGAAGCTGCGCCGGGAAATGGTTTCTGACCTGGCCCACGAATTAAGAACGCCCCTGACGGCCATCGAAGGCCACATGGAAGGGCTGATTGACGGAGTACTTGAACCCACCCCGGCTAACTTTGGCCGGGTTCAGCGCGAAGCCCGGCGGCTGCACCGGCTGGCCCAGGAGCTGGGAACTCTTTCTGAACTGGACTCCCCCGCCCTGAAACTAAAACTTGAAAATCTGTCTGCTCTCGAATTCATGCAAGAAGTTACCGAAAAAGTCCGGCCTCAATTCGAGTTTAAAGGCATCGGGCTGGATATTCGGCGCGGCCGCAGACGTAGCCCAACCCTGGCCGGCGCGGTGGTGGATGCCCTCAGCGAGTCTTATGCCTTTTCCCGGTTGGCGATTTCCCGGTCCAGATGCCACTGGGCCTTCTTCAAATCCACCAGGCCGCCCTTCTCCTCGTGCCGCACCAGGTACTTGAGTGCGTTGCCCAGGTTGAAACCCAGGCCGAATGCCTCGATCATGTCGATGGCCTCAATGCCGCCTTTTTGTAGTGGAGTGGTTTGATAGGGTCGGCATCCTCTGACTTGCCGATTAGTTTGGAATGGGCTGCCTTTACTGCATCAAATTATGCTTGAATGCTTTCCTTGGGGGATTTGGAAGGATCATCTCTGGTTTAAGGCCGATCTCAGCATTTGGGTTGTAACCCGTGTTGAGCACGTTGGTTTCAAGAGCCTTAGATAGCATCCCAACTGTTACACCCTCATACTCCTTGCCCACCCACGGTCCACGATCCGCCAGATCAGCCGGTGCGCCAATGCTATCCAGCGCAGGCCCATCAGTCAGGATTTGCCCCTCCTCCAGCAGCAGCACATCGCTCCGACTCGCGCCGCCTACGCTCATAATGTCCGTCATTGGGTTGACAGTGGGGATCGAGGCGAATGAAACCGGCCGTGTTTTAAGACTGGCCGGTTCGGTCCCTAACAACTCCTCCAGCTTATTCAGCACATCCCGGAAATTGGTGAGGTTGAACATCCGCCCCACAAGCGTCCCCAGGTCGCCGCCCTGGTCGGTACCGAAATCATACCACTCGCCAGTGCTTGGTTTTACGTGAAACGATGGCGTGTGCTCTTCGCGGAATGGTGATAGATACCACAGGCTGTCCGACTTATTGCGCTTGTCCTGGGCCGGGTGATAACCCAAGTGCGCCAGGAAGGCCGGGAGCGAGGTGCGCTGGATAATTTCGTGAGTCATAGCCGCACCTTCACTGAACCGATGTATTTGAGTTTATTCAGCTCGGCTAGCGTAAATTCATGGTAGTGCTGTCAAATATCTTCAATCTCGGCCAAGCCGGTAACTTAGCCGTTTTCTTGGGAACAGTATGTTTAGAAGGCTTGCGGCGGCACTGTATCGCAACTACGACATAGCCATAATGCACCTTATCCAGGTAGAAGAACCATTTGGGAGCTGCGGGCAAGATGAACCTCACGGGTGTTTATAACCGCATTTCTAATCTGCCCCTATTGCAATGTAAAGGTGTAATGTGCTAATATAGTTTAAGAATTATTGTAATAATTGTTGTAATGATTGTTTGAGGTGATGTATGAGTTTCGCAATTAGCGACATGGTGGGTCTGACAGAGCTACGGCACAATTTAAGTGACGTTGTGGATGAAATAGCTAACGGAGGGCCTGAAAAGGTGGTTATCAAAAACAACAAGGCTGCGGTGGTAATCGAAAGCGCGGCACGCTACGAGGAGCGCGAGGAACGCCTGGCGCTGCTTGAAGACCGGCTGCTCGCCCTGGAGCTGCCCGCAATGTACCAGCAGGCACTGGAGGAGGAAGCGCGTGGCGAACTCATCGACCTGGACGATCTGGCCGTCGAGTTTGGTTTCAAAGAATCTGACTTTGATTTGAAGGCAATGAAGCATGAGGGATGATCTGCCGCTACCGGCCGCGCTTAAAGTTCGCAGGCAGGTACGGTCAAAGCTTCACGACATTCGCGCTTATATCGAGGATCAGCGGGGCAACGATCCCGAAGACACGACCGGCTGGAAGGTGCTGGAGGAAATATTTGCCAACCTCTTTTTCATCCGGCGTTATCCGTGGAGCGGGAAGCAGGTGCGCGACCTAAGTAAAAATTACCGGCAGCGTCGCGTGGCTGCTTCCCACCTGATTTATTATTATGTCAATGACGAAGCCAACAAGGTTTCTGTCATTGACATCCGCCACAAATCCCAGCAGCCGCTTAAACCCTCCACCCTCCGCAAGTACAAAGGCGAAATACCGGACTGATAGGCTCAAATCATCCGCTTTATTTTATAGGATTTGGCAAAATCACGGTGTGCATTAACGCTTTAGTGCGATAGTGCGTTTTCGCATTAGTGTGCTTTTGCAGAAACGCAATGGCATGCCCGCCAGGATTTGAACCTATATCTTCCAGTTTTGGCGACCGATACTCTACCGTTAAGCTACAGGCACATAAGACACTGGGACGGTTGCAGGAACAGACTGATCAGACCTGGTGCATGGCTTGGCCGTTTTAGCTTAAACCTCGGTTCGCTACCTTCCTGGGTATCTGCTTTCCACGCCGTCGGTGTCCCCTCTTTCTTATTCTCCTTCTTTTAATTTTTCTATAGAAAATATCCACTGTCACCAGCGTAGCTGTTACCGGAATCATGAATCTATAAGATTCATATTATAGGACATGTGGTGTGCGATTCCGCGTACTTTTAAGCTTCACAGGGTGTGCGACTCCGCGTAGATAACCCCTCTTTAGGGGTGTGCCTTTGCACGTTAATAACTAGCCAGATTCACACAATTATTGTGGAAAACCAGGTTTCCAATAAGTTATCAACAAAATGTGGGAAACTGTCCTGTGGGCAACAAAAAACCAGAGCTTTTATACTCTGGTCATTGCGCTACGTGGTAATTACTTTTCGCGCCACTGGCGAGCGCGAGGGCTTCAATAGCAGCCCTCCATCCACCTGG
>JAYSYV010001068.1:0-1158 GCA_043727245.1 Chloroflexota bacterium
AATATCGAGGATGTAACCGCCCAGCTTAAAGACTTTGAGTACGACCTTTCCGAAATGACCCACGGTAAAGAATAGACCGGCTGCCTGGTAAAGGGCTGCAAGCAAGGACATATCAAAACTTTCCGTGTCCGGCCTAAACCCTCAGCATCTAACACCTTTTGATAGATTTCACTTGCCTACTTTTTACGACCCAGATTATACTTTGGAGTCAGGCCGAAGAATTGGTTTGATGAAAACGGTCAAAGGACAGTATAATAGCCGGGTGAAATTAAATTGCAGGCAAAGGAGCCTGCCGGGAGGAATTTTAAAGTATGGCTAGTTTTAATCTGGATAAAGTCCGCAGCGTTCAGCGCGAACGCAAACGCTGGGAAGATACTACTCTCAAGCAAACTATCAGCCGAGTGCCGGAGCGGGCCGGCGAAGATGATTTTACAACGGTCAGCGGGATGCCGGTTAACCGGCTCTATACTCCGGCGGATATAGCCGATTTCGATTACGAACGCGACCTGGGTCTGCCCGGCGAGTACCCCTTTACGCGGGGAGTCCACGCCAATATGTACCGGGCTAAACCCTGGACCATGCGATTGTTCGCCGGGTTCGGGACCGCCGAAGAAACCAACAAGCGCTTCAAGTACCTGCTGGAACACGGCGAAACCGGCCTGTCGATTGCCTATGATTTCCCCACTCTGTATGGCCGCGACAGCGATGACCCGCTCGCCGAGGGGGAAGTCGGTACTTGCGGTGTGGCGATGAGCAGCCTGGAAGACATGGAAATCTTGCTGGAAGGTCTGCCGCTCGATAAAATTACCACTTCCATGACTATTAACGGCCCGGCCCCGATAGTCTGGGCCATGTATATCGCTGCCGCTGAAAAGAAGGGTTTTCCGCGCCATATCCTGGGCGGCACGACCCAGAACGATATTTTAAAAGAGTATATCGCTCAGAACACCTATATCTATCCGCCCGAACCGAGCCTGAAACTGGTCGTAGATACGATGGAGTTCGGGGCCAAAGAAATGCCCCGTTGGAACACCATTTCGATCAGCGGCTACCACATCCGAGAAGCAGGCGCGACCGCCCTGCAAGAACTGGCCTTTACCCTGATTGACGGCCTGACCTACGTCGAAGAAGGCATCAAGCGAGGCATGGACGTGGACG
>JAYSYV010001069.1:0-3893 GCA_043727245.1 Chloroflexota bacterium
GGCGTGAATAGCGACACCGGCGTGGTTCAGGGCGTAGCGATTGAAGCCGATTTGACCGTCACGCTGGGTTATCCCAAGCGCGGCCTCTATACTTACGCCGCCGCCGATTCGACTGGCCGGATTATTATCGGTGACATCGGGTTCCCGTCCGATTTGCAGGACCAGATTGAGCATGAAGTAGAAGAAAACCAGGAACTTTGCCTGATTACTTCTAGCTGGGTCCGGCGACACCTGCCGCCCCGCCCTATCACCGGCCATAAAGGCACTTTTGGAAAGTTGATCGTTTTGAGCGGTTCGGAGAACTACCTGGGCGCTCCTTATCTTTGTACGGCTGCCGGGATGCGGGCCGGGGCCGGGCTGGTAACGCTGGCTGCTCCCCAGAATATAATCAACGTGGTCGCAACCAAGCTAACCGAAAATACCTTTCTGGTGCTGCCCGAAGTCCAAACCCCTACTGCTGCTACAGAAGCCTCGAAAATCTTGCGAGAGCAAGTGACTGGCGGCAAGTACCGGGTGATGCTTTTCGGCCCCGGCCTGGGAAATTCCGAGGGCAAAGCAGCCCTGGTGAAAGATATACTGGAATGGGGTCAGCAAGAAAGTTTTGAATGGCCGCGCCTGGTCATAGATGCTGACGGCCTCAATCTGCTGGCAAAAATCCCCGAATGGTGGAAAAAGCTACCAGCCAACAATATTCTCACGCCTCATCCGGGCGAACTGGGAACCCTATGCAACCAGACCCTTGACCAGGTTGAGGCCGACCGGGTGAAATCGGCCCTGGAAGCGGCCCGCCAGTTTAACCAGGTGGTCATTCTCAAAGGGGCTTATACGGTGGTGGCCGCGCCGGATGGCCGTGTTAAGATTAACCCTGCCGGGAACGCCGCCCTGGCGACCGCCGGAAGTGGCGATGTGCTGGCCGGAATTACAGCGGGTTTACTAACCCAACTAATCAAGAACAAGGAAGCCGATACCTTTGACGTGGCCTGTTTAGGAGTTTACCTGCACAGTATGGCCGGGGAACTTATCCGGCGCGACTTTGGCGATATGGGTCCGCTGGCCGGGGACTTACTTATGGCTATTCCCCAGGCGGTTGTGTCACTGAAAAATGGCGACAGTCTGGAATAAATAGCCTTTGCAATCAGGTGTTTGATTGTGTATATTTTGGAAGAATGAGCGAGTATTTAAAAAGATAGGTTTAAAGTTATGAATGTAGCCGATATAATGACCCGCGAGATTGTGTATGTAACGCCCTCTACCCCGGTCAGCCAGGTGGCAAAATTGCTGGTGGAGTATGGTGTCAGCGGAGTGCCGGTGCTGGAAGATGGCAAATTGGTGGGTATTGTCACCGAAGAAGACCTGGTAATGCGCGACGCGATTATTGATATGCCGCATTTCTTTGGCGTATTCGATTCGGTGTTCTATCTGGCAACCAAGCACGACTTTGACGAGGAAATGCAGAAAATCCTGGCAACTGAGGCCCGCGATTTGATGACCGGCAATGTTGTATCAATCTCGGAAGATTCATCGGTCCAGGCGCTGGCTACCCTGATGATAAAAAAAGAAGTTAACCCTGTTCCGGTGCTAAACTCAGCCGGGGAACTGGTCGGCATCGTGAGCCGCTCGGATTTGGTCCGGTTGATGGTAGCCGAAGAAGAAGCCGGGCTGGCCGCCGAACCGCCCATCAGCGCGACCGTCAACGAACAGCCTGTGGGAGAAATTTAATCAATGGCGTTGCCTCTTACACTTTCCACAACCGAACTTGGCACTCCTCGCTCATGGGCCGAAATTGACCTTGAAGCCATCAAATATAACGTCAGAGTTTTGCGGCAGCACATTGCCCCGTCCCAATTTATGGCCGTCGTAAAGGCCAACGCCTATGGTCTGGGAGCTGTTCCGATTGCCAGAGCGGCCCTGGGAGCAGGGGCGACCGGCCTGGCCGTATCCAGTTACGAAGAAGGCCACGAACTCCGCCAGGCCGGTATCGCCGGGCCAATCCTGGTTCTGGGTTACGTGCCGGAAGATTTAGCCGGGGCCAGTGTGGAAGCCGCCCTGACCCTGACCGTAAATTCGCCGGAATTAGCCAGGGCGTTATCGCGGGCCGCCCAGTTTCGCCGCCGCAATCATCCCCAACCAGTCCATCTGAAACTCGATACCGGCTTGCACCGCTACGGCCTTGAACCCGACCAGGCACTGGAAATGTGCAAACTGATTTCGGCTTTACCCGGCCTGGAATTACAGGGGCTTTATACGCACTTTGCATCCGGGGATGAGGCCGACCGCAGTTTTGTACTGGAACAGATGCGCCGGTTTGACACGGTTTGCCAGCTTCTGGAAGCCAACGGTTTTTATTTTCCTCAGCAACATTTGAGCAACAGCGCCACGGCGATTACGGTTAAAGAGGCCCGTTCCAACTTTGTGCGATTTGGACTGGCTTTACACGGTTATCATGTTACCCCGGAAGTCGAAACCGAGGCCAACAAAGCCGGTCTGTTTTTGAAACCGGCCATGACCCTGAAAAGCACTGTCGTCCGCCTCAGTAAACTTCCCGCCGAAGAAACAGTCGGTTACAACCGGACTTATAAAGCTTCCGAAACGCGCCAGGTGGCCCTGGTTCCGATTGGCTATGCCGATGGCTATCGCCGTTCTCTGAGCAATAAAGGTTGTGTCCTGGTGAGGGGTAAACGCGCCCCGGTGCTGGGTCGGGTTTCGATGGACCAGATTGTGGTTGATGTTACGGGCATCGGTGGCATAGAATTAGGCGACGAAGTAGTTTTAATTGGCCGCCAGGGCGCGGAGTTAGTCAGCCTGGAAGAAATCGCCACCCTGTGCGATACTATTACCCACGAAATCTTGACTGGCCTGGGCCGCCGGGTTAAGCGCGTCTACCTCGGCTAATCTGGTAAAAGCGAGTCCGAATAGTACTCAGGCGATAATAGCCAGGGCGGTTTCGTCGCGACAGATAGCGACCACCTCGACCGTTTCTCCTTCAGGGTATTTTTGCCCCAATTCCAGTTCATCCCAGATTTCCTCCGGCGCGAAAAGCGGTACTTCCACCGGCTCAGGTTTGGCGTAGCTTACCGCAGCCGGGGTTGTCAGGCGACCGGGCGCGATAGCAAACTTTTCAAGATAATCACCCGGGAGCGGCTCGAACCCGAAAAAGAAAGGTTGTCCATCTTCGTCAAGCTGACGGACTACCGCGCCACCCGGTACTGCTTCTCGGACGGTTTTTACCAGGCTTTGCGACAGCTTGAACCGCCGCGCCACCGGAGCCATTTGGCCTTGCCCCTGGTTAAAGAAAAGATGCCAGGCCGCCCGGTCGAACAGGTTGCGGCCATGATAGGAATTGAGCCAGTCAGCCGGAGTGGGTGAAGCCAGCCATAATCTGGCCCCGATGGAGCGGCTCCGCTGTTCCAGCCAGGCCAGCGACCGGGCGCTCACCGGGTCGGACAATAATTCCTGGGCCTGACCAAGCACCAGCAGAAAGGGCCGGGCAGCCGGGGCGGCGCATAGTTGGGCAGCGTAGCGAGAGAAAAGCCGGGCAAAGTAAAACTTTTGCTGGTCCTCGTTCAAGACACTCTGTAAACTGGGAGAAAGACCGATAAATAGCAAATCGTTGGTTGTGCCGGGCAGCGGTAGGCGAGTGGGCCGGGCGTACAGCCAGCCAAACCGCCCGTTGCGGGTCAACTCTTTAAGCTGGCTTGCCAGGGAACCGTAGCCGCTGCTTTCGGCCCGAATCCACAGCGATGCCGCGTTTAATTCATCGCCCCGGTTCACCCTTGCCACTGCCGCCTCGAAAAGCACCGCCAGCAGGTCTTCCTGGAGTTCCGCGTCAAGTTTAAGCAGACTTCCCAGGAAGGTGGCCGTTTCGCTCAACCAGTTGACCAGTTTGTCATCCC
>JAYSYV010001070.1:0-3886 GCA_043727245.1 Chloroflexota bacterium
GCCATGCCACCTTTTGGTAATCTTTACGATCTCCCGGTATACGTGGAACGTTCGCTGGCTGAAGAGGAATATTTCGTATTTCAAGCCGGTACTCATAAAGATACAATGCGGATGACCTTTACTTCTTATGCCCAGCTGGTAAAGCCGGTGGTAGCAAATTTCAAAACCGTTGAACACGGACACGTGGTAGTAGCACTAGAAACTTTCGATTTTGGCTGGTAAAAACGCTCTTGCTGCTAAAGCCAGGCCGGACTGAGTATAACCGGCAGCTACAACCTCCAGCCAGACCGGTGCAAGGAAATAACCTTCAGAGCAGGTAGCAGGTGAAGAGGGCAATAATGATTGATTCATCAGCCGTGGCAGCTACTTAGATTGTACAAGGTATAATTGAACGTTATTATCAAGTTAACTTAAAAGTCCTTAGGGTTTTTATTAATAGTGGGGAAAGGGCTTAATTAATTGGGCTTATCACCCTGCTTTTGCCTCTTTAGAGGCTCTAAACAAGCCTTTTAGTGGTAATGATTTTGTTCCTAAAATTAACTTGACAATACCCAACTGATTGTTCGGCTTAAATTTTAGCCTTCCAAAACTGGTTTCAATACCACAGGCTGAACTTTACAATGAGGTAAAGGTGAAACTATGACCCAGGACCAATTACAACAATTCAAGTCGATCCTTTTAAGGGAGAGAGGCAAATTATTAGCCGAACTGGAGAATAACTCGCACGAGCTTTCCGAGAATGCTCCTGACCAATACCAGGAAGGCCCACTGGACCCGGAGGTTGGGGCAGATTTGTTTGAGCAAGAACGAAACCTGGTAGAAAGAGATTATCTTCAATACGAACTTAGAGAAGTGGAACGAGCATTAACCCTTTTTGAGGAAGGCAAATATGGTTTCTCGGTAGTTTCAAGCAAACCAATTCCTCTGGACCGCCTGGAAGCTTTACCCTAAGCCATCCGGTTAGTCGAAGAAGAAGCGAAAGCAGAATTAAGAAGGAATTAAGTTACTCAAAGGTTTGAAACAATTGGAGAAATGGAGAAAATATTATGGAAGGCAAAATAGCCGTACCTTTAGATGGGTCGCCTCTGGCCGAAACAGCCTTTCCCTTCGCAATTAAGCTGGCAAAGTTAACCAATGCTCAACTATTACTATTGCGGGTAACGGTCCTTCCGGTTGAATTAGAAGCGGCTTATAACAAAGAAAATCCTGACGAATTGATGCCTTTAACTTATCTTGAAAAAGTCAGGGTGGCTATTACAAATCCAGCAGAATGTGTCAGCCTTGAACTGGATCAGGTAGAAGTAAAAGCAAGCCATGGCAAGTTTACTTATGAAATCCCAGAGATAGCCCAGGCGGAAGGGGCTGACCTGATTGTGATGACCACACATGGGCTGGGTGGGTTTACCCGGCTGTTACTAGGCAGCGTAACCCAGCAGATTCTGCGTAATTCAAAACTGCCGGTAATTGTCCTGCGTCCAAATTTGGTAAAAGAGCAGCTCAAACCAATCTCCGAGCCGATCAGTTTTGGGCAACGGCCTGTTACAATTGCCGTCCCGTTGGATGGTGACCCCGCCTCCGAAGCGGTCCTTGAACCGGCCTGCCGGTTGGCCGAAAAGCTGAAAGCCACTGTAACGCTTCTGCGGGTCGTTAAAAATGTTCAACCAATCTTGCTGGATGAGCCGGTAATGGAAATACTCTACAGCCAGGACGATCAATCCGAAGATTTACGCTACCGCCAGGATGAAGCCAGGCGCTATCTGAGCCATTTAAAAGAGAGTTTAGCTGCTTACTGGCAAAACATATCGTTTAAAACGGAAGTTTTGACCGGTACTCCGGCCGAAAAATTGGTGGAGTGGTCCGGCCAGACTCAGCCTTTTCTTATGGCAATGGCTACTCATGCCAGGGGAGGTGTAGGTCACATTTTGCTGGGTAGTGTCGCAGACGAGGTAATGCGTGAAGCAGCTTGCCCGGTGCTGATGACTCACATTAACAAAGATTACCAGGGTTGGCCCAGGACCGCGACAATGGTCCAGACCCTAAAATGATCCTCCAGATAAAACTGCTAATAAATACTTACAAGGGCGGAGGCAAGGTCAGGTTGACGCTGATAACCAGTACGAGGGCTTGTTTCCAGGCTTAGCCTTTACTGGCAAGCAGCATGATCAAAAAGCGGTCAAGTCGTAAAACTGAGGGCGATTAAGTTTGCTTTGGCGGTTTAGAACAATAAGAGGTTTTCGCAAGAGAGCGTTCTCCGCCATTAATTCGCTTTTACTTCTATTCAAATCGGCGAGGGTTCCCAGGAACTGAGATGGTTTAGTTGGTTTTGTCCAGGTTTTGAAGGTATCGTTTACCCAATGACCAATACGCTTAACAAGTGATTTCAGAGGCTGAAAAAGTAATATCATCTGGTTTTATCTCCTAACGAGTAGTTATATTTCAGCTCGATTATACACCGGATGAGGTTGGTAGCCAGGACGAGGGATTAGGGTTGGTAAAGCGGTGAAAGTTTAGTCTGATGGGTCAAGAAATGCTGGTACTACTGGCCCTGTTAGGCCATAACCTGGTCGTATGGGCCAAAGGACGACTGGCCGAATTAGAGCCGGAACTCGCCAGTTTCGGGGTGCAGCGCTGGGTGCGAGACCTATTTGCCATAGCCGGTGCAGTGGTATTCCACTCAGGGCGACTTGTTAAGGTGCAGTTGAACTAGCGCAACCAGCTGGCCCGAAGGTTCCATAAACCGGTAGAAAAGTATTTTGCCAGGCTTAACATAGAAGTAGCATTAGGCTCTCAGGCAGGCGCCACCTGATAACCTAAAAAGGTCCTCGGCTAATTTTGCGCAAAAACTAAGAAACTATTGAGTTGGCAAGAAGCATAGTGGTTCTTTACACCCCTAAAACTACATGAGCCAATCTTTTTAGAAAGTACGCAAAATGAGGGAGGCAGTTGAATGACAGCTAAGAATATGCACCTGGTTTTATTTGGACCTCCTGGGTCAGGTAAAAGTACTCAAGCCAGTTTATTACTCGAGCGGTGGCCCATCATAGCCCTATCTGCAGGGAAGATGTTGCGGGAGGCGGCGTCCGCTGGATCCGAATTAGGAATAAAAGTACGCAGTTTGTTGTCTCACGGGGAATTAGTAGACGATGAAACGATGATTGCTTCCATTCGCAAGTGGTTAGAAACTTTGCCTGCTAACAAGGGGTTCCTCCTGGACGGATTTCCACGGACCATTCCCCAGGCCACGGCCCTGGACGAGATACTCCTGGAATTGAACCGGCCTTTGAATGGAATTATAAATTTAGAGCTAACGGTGTCGGAAGCGGTTTACCGCTTAGGAGGACGAAGAATGTGCTACGGGGCCGAGCCAGAAGAAATAATCCATATTGATGATGAAGAAGCGGTAGACCGCTGCCTGTCCAGGGGAGGAATGTTGGTCCAACGAGGAGATGATCTTCCTAAGGTAATCATCCGGCGTTTGTCCGTTTATGAGGCCGAAACGGCACCATTGATCAATTTTTACTGGTCGCGGGGCATCGTGCATATTGTAAGAGCCTCGGGACCACCTGAGATAGTAACTCAACACATTATAGAGGAGTTCAAGTTCTGGCAACTATTAGACAACACTGCCAGCTCTGGTATAGCTGAAATTCGCCAGTCTCGGCTGTAAACCCCTGAATTGGCGGGTAAATTTGTTGCTGAACTGTACCAGACGCTTATGCTCCTTTGGCCGTTCGGTATTGTCAACTTAACTCAAAATAAAGAAAATTAAGGATGAAAGTAGAAGAAACCATCAAAATTTATGGGGGTTTAACGGTACTAATCGTGCATAACCAGTCAGAATATGCACGCTGGTGGGGAAATATTAAACTCTTAAAATTAAGTTGAC
>JAYSYV010001071.1:0-11686 GCA_043727245.1 Chloroflexota bacterium
GGTCCACATTGGCGGCAATTATCAAAGTCGGTACATTAATGTGCGAAAGAGTTTCAGTAGCATCATATTTCATCATACCCAGCATTTGCTTTGCCATTACCCCATGCGAACAAAGACATTGTAATAGCGACATAAAATCTACCATGTCCTTGGTCTGGCTACCCGAAAAGGTGAAAATCCGGTTGGGAATCAAAGATGTACCGTTCAGGTAGCTCATCCAGGTCATCAACCAGAACAGGGGCAACAGGCCGATGATGATATACATCAAAGGTTTGAGCAGCGGGTTTTGGATAGCTGTCAAAAACTTGCGAGCGGTTGTAGTTTTTATCGGATTGGTATAGGTCGTATTCGCCAGGACCAATCCGGCCACCCGCGTTCCCAGGTGTTGCGGAAACAGCTTGCAAAAGTTAAGAGTAATCATTCCGCCCATGCTGTGGCCTATCAAAATGGCCGGTTTCTGAGCCAGCATCAGGACTCCTTCCAGGTCACTTGCCATTTTATCCAGGCTGTAATCACCAGTGGCAGAGCGACCCGACTTTCCCACCCCGGTAACATCCCACAAAATCAGCCGGAAGCGGTCGGCCAGCATGCGCTTGGCGTATTACCAGTCGGTGCTGTTGGCCCCGATACCGTGCGTTAAAATTATAGGCTGGGCGGTGGCTGGTCCGAAAAATCCGACGTGTAATTCGGTGCCGTCCGGTCTTTTAATACGTTAGGTTTCGGTAGAACGGGCCATCTTGGGGTCGTCCTTACCAAACCGGCTCATAAATAGCAGGATAAAAAAGCGGCCAAACAAGGTAAAGACCAACATTACAATCCCGGCAATAAAAAAGCCCAGGGTGATGGTTCCGACAAACCAACCAATCACCCACCACAATCCGACCCCAAGTATCCCCAGCGCAATCAAACCCAAAACCAGCCCAATAAATGGGCCAAAGGGCAATATAAACATAACTTTACTTCTCCTGCTCAGGTCGTTTTAACAGTACGCTACTTAATAAACATTCAAATTCACAATTTTAATAACTCATAACTTAATAAGGTATAGAGTTACTAACTTATATACCTTTCCGGCAAATTATATGCCAGTCTTCAGGCCCATTTCTGAACAAGGCCGGTATTATTTAGCTACAAACGACTGGTAGCGGTGAAGATTGCTAACTAGGGGTGATTTTTATTATGATGGTTATAAGCTTAGAAATAATCCACAGCACAGGGAAGGAGAACGTTCTAATGCCGGATAACCAGAGTTCAGACAATACTGGGAAAGGCCAATGGGCCGAGCTTAACAACGCCGAGTACAACAATTACGTTCAGACGCTGTTTTATAGCCAGGCCCAATCGCTTCGGATTGTCAGCGCGTTGAACGACCAACTTCTACCCGCACAGGCTACCGTTAAGAGCCTGACCAGGTTCCGGCATCGCCTCCACGTAAAATGTAGGACGGAAAGCGTGGAACGTAAAACTTGGAACGTAAAACGTAGAAAATTGTGAGTTAGATATTTTCGACCCCAATCTAACACTTAAATTTTCCTTTTAACTTATATAAAATATTCTTTACTGGCCTTTCCTTGCAAAGATTGGTCCTGATACGGGCCTACATCTTGACACCGCCATCCACATAAATAATCTGGCCGGTGATATAGGCTGCTTCATCGCTGGCTAAAAAGAGATGCAGGTTAGCCACGTCTTCCGGCTTACCCACTTTTCGCAAAGGAATGTTGCTGATTGCCCGCTCCCGCAGTGTGTCAGGAATCTGGTCAGTCATGGGCGTTTCAATAAAGCCCGGCGCGACCGCGTTTACCCGGATACCGTACTTGCCGTATTCCAGAGCCAGAGTTTTGGTCAAACCCCAGATACCGGCCTTCGCGGCGGCGTAGTTGACCTGGCCGATATTACCCCTGGCTGAAGTCGAACTGGTGTTGGTAATCACTCCGCTGCCCTGGGCTTTCATGATTTCCAGGGCGGCTTTGGCGCACAGCCAGGAACCTTTAAGGTGAGTATCAATAACGGTATCCCACTGGTCCTCGGTCATTTTAGACATCATAGCATCTCGTAAGACCCCGGCATTATTTACCAATAAATCCAGGTGGCCATATTTTGAAACCAGAGTTCGAACAATTTCCTGAATTTTGTCTTTATCTGTCACACTACCCAGGAAAAACTCGGCCTGACCCCCGGCCTCCGATATTTGCTTTACAACCAGGCTGCCGCCGACTTCGTTCAGGTCGTTGACCGCTACAATTGCGCCCTCAGCAGCTAATCGGCGGGCCGTAGCCGCCCCAATCCCGCTACCAGCCCCGGTAATCCAGGCTATTTTCCCTTCTAATCGCCCCATTATTTTATTTCTCCTTTCAAGATTACAGTGACGAGCCGCCATCTACCACGATAGTCTGGCCGGTGATGTAGCTGGCTGCTGGAGAGGCCAGAAAGAGGGCTACCCCCTTGAGTTCGTCCACGCTGCCGACCCGTTTCAGAGCGGCCTGAGCTTCAAACGCCTCCCGGTTGGCCTCGATTACGCCGCTTGCCATACGAGTCGGGAACCAGCCGGGCGCAATCGCGTTGACCGAGATACCTTTTGGACCCCACTCGCGGGCCAGGGCCATCGTCAGGGTTATCACGCCGCCCTTGCTAGTGCTGTAACCCAGCATTTTGATTCCTTCGGTGGCACCTGCCCGCAGCCCGGCAACTGAAGCAAGGTTGATAATCCGGCCCTGCTTTCGCTCAATCATGTGCAGGCCGACCGCCTGGCACATTAGAAAGATGCCGGTCAGATTGGTATTCAAGACCTGCTCCCATTTGGCGAGTGACATGTCTTCCGCGTTCTGGCCCCAGGTCTGTCCGGCGTTGTTGATCAAAATATCAATCTGGCCGTACTTTTCCAGGACTGTATCTACAGTCCGCTGTACATCTTCCGCCTTCGAGACATCCGCCACTACCGAAGTACAGTCGTAGCCTTTTCCTATGAAGTCCGCTACAGTAGGGTCCAGATATGAGGACCGCCGCCCGCTGATTGCCACTTTCGCCCCGGCTTCCAGGAGGGCTTCCGTAACTACCTGGCCGATGCCGCGCCCGCCGCCTGTCACCAGAGCGACTTTACCGCTCAAATCAAACATTTCTTTAACGTTCATTAGCCTGTCTCTTTCTTTCTCACTACTAAGCGGCCATTAAAGTTTAGTCCGGTATGAAGAGGAGCCTGGTAGGCGCTGGCTCCCCGCACCCCGCACCGCGTTACACTCAGGCCTAGACTTTTAGGCTGTTTTCAAGTATTTCTCAAACCAGTTTACAATCGCCATGGTAGACCGGATGCGGTTCGGGGTTTTCCGCCAGCCGTGGCCTTCGTCCGGGAACAAAATATATTCCACCGGGATAGCCCGCTGCGTGAGATTTTCGACAACCTGTTCCGCCTCAACTACCGGGCAGTTGGTATCGTTAGCGCCGTGAATGACCAGGGTTGGCGAAGTTAGGCGGTCTAGCCGGTGAATCGGGGATAAACTACGTAACAACTCGACCTCGGTATCCGGGTCGCCGTATTCGACTTTGGAAATGGCTGCCATCCAGGGTTCGGTCTGGGCGAAGAATGTCTCAAAGTTGACGATACCGTACAGGCAAGCCCCGGCGGCTATCAAATCGGGGTATTCGACCAGCCCGGCCATAGTCATGTAGCCGCCATAGGAGCCGCCCATGATACCAATTTGGCCGGGCCGGGCAATTTGCGCTCCGACCACGAAATCTACACAGGCTTTAATATCTTTAATAGCGTCAAAGCGGAGGGGGCCGTTATCCAGGTTGACGAAAGTCTTGCCAAAGCCGGACGAGCCGCGCACGTTAGGAGCTAAAACGCTGATGCCGCGCATTACCAGCGCCTGGTAATTGCTGCTGAAAAGAGGGCGTTCCTGGCCTTCCGGTCCGCCGTGGAAACTCATGACCAGCGGCCCTGGCTCATTACTAGCCCGGTAGAGCCAGCCGGTAAGTGGTAGACCATCGTGGGCCGGGAATTGGACCAGTTCGGGAACGGCCAGCCGGGGCATATCAACGCCGGGGTGGGGGCTGAAAGTGATTTGCCGGAAATCGTTGGTCGCCAGGTCCAGCAGCCAGATGTCCAGCGGGCGATTGGCCCCGGTCAGGGTCAAAGCTATTTGCCGGGCATCCCTGGACAGGCGCAACTCCCCGACTACCGGGGCGGGCAAATCCGGGCCGATGGTCATTTCCAGGGTTGCCAGGTCCAGGAAAGCCAGTTCGTTCAACCCGGCCCGGTTCCAGAGTAAGACTGCCATGCGACCATCTTCGCTAATTCTAAACGTGTCCAGTTCGGCATCCTCGCGCCCGGCGAGAATTTCTAATTGGCCGGGTTGCCCCGCTACATCCAAATTTATCCGGCCAAAGGCCACCAGCTCGCGCCCGCCGTTCGAGGCCAGGTAAATAGTCCGGCCATCCGGCGAAAATTTGCCGCCTCCAAAGCTGCCAGGAGCCTGGTGGGGTGTCAGTAGAGTTTCCTGGGTCGCCCTACCATTTTGGCCGTCCAGTTCTAGAAGAAATTCGTTGTTGTCGCCGCGATATTCTACCCGGTCCAGCAAAGCCCGGTGTCCGTCCCGGCTGAGGTCGGTCAGGTAGCCCACACCGGGGTTACGTACTACCGGTTGCAGGTCCGGTTGGTCGCCCGAAAGGTCAAGTATATAGCCGTCCATAGCCTGGGGATTGTCGCGGTTGGAGGAAAACAACACTTTCTGGCCGCTGTGGTCCCACGCTCCCAGGGTGTTATTCTCCTTGCCACCATCTGTGACCAGTTGCAAGCCACTGCCGTCTGGCCCAACAAGGTAGATCTGCTGGTTCATACCGCCGCCCGGCGCGACCAGCAAGGCCAGTTTAGTCCCATCAGGCGACCAGGATAGAGATGTCACCGGGTCTTCCAGGGCTGTGACCATGCGCGGCCAACCGCCTGTAACCGGGATAGTCCATGCCTGGGGTACACCGCTCAGGTTGGAAACAAAGGCTAGCTGCTGCCCATCCGGCGAAAAACTGGGTGAACTGCACGAGCCGACACGGGCCATCATTTTCAAGCTGCTTTCCAGGTCGGGTTGATTTATTTGAGTCTCAGGATTCACGAAATACCCCTTTTATAGTTAAATTACCGTTTAGTAAAATTTTTGTAACGAGTTCGCCGCTACGCCAGGCATTTTCCAGCCGCTTGCCAGTTGCAGGGTGTCGGCCAACCGGTCCACCGGAAAGTCGAGACCACGCGCCGCGATAAGCCCATCGGGCCGGAGCAGATAGAGTGTGCCAGGTTGGGCTGCATAGGTCTGGTAATTTTTAAGCTTCTGTGTCATGATTGTCACTCCGTAGGTTAACGAGGCAAGTGCCGCAGCCTTATTAAAAGTCAGAAAATTAGCTTTAATCAAGGCGGGTGTGTCTTATAGGGCGTTATGCTAAAATGACCCTACGGTTAAAGAAAAACTGGCTGGATCGCGTCAGCCTATTCTACCATTTTTGCAAAATTCGGGTGAAAACCAGTTCGAGTTAAGGGAACCAATCACGTTGAGAGAAAAAGACTCTATTCAAGAGTTAGCAGTAAAGATAGACGAATCTGACGAAGACATGAGCGATTTACTCCAGGAATTGCGAATTATTTTGCAGGGCGCACAAGTCCTGACCGCATTCCTGATTATCCTGCCCTTTAACCAATTTTTCGGTAATTTAAATACTTTTGAAAAATACGTCTACCTGGCGACTTTTCTCTGCGCTGTGGTCAGCCTATTGCTTTTTACCGCTCCGGCAGTCCAGCACCGCCTGGTTCGACCCCTTATCAACCGGGTAAAGTTCAAGCACTTCGCGACCCAGATGATGATTATCGGCCTGATACCCCTAAGTTTTGCCTTGACTTTTGTAGTACAACTGGTGGTGTCCCAGGTAATCAGTTTTGAAGCCAGCCTGATAATAGCCGGTCTATTTGGGCTGTTGTTATTATCTATATGGTGGCTATATCCTTTGCTAAATAAAGAGAAATATTAACTACGGCCTGAAACGTAAAACGTGGGGCGGGTAAAAGGAGTGAGGTTGATGACTCAGCTTGATGAAAAGCTGTACGATGAGAAATATTTTGCCGGTCAGATCAGCAAGTCGGACGAAAAAGCGGCCTGGCAGTATGGACAATTGTTGCAGTTTGGTAAAGTTTCGGCAGCGACCCATCCGCGCCTGTTGGATGCCGGATGCGGGGCCGGTCCATCGTTGCCTTTCCTGGCGGCACAGGGTTTCCAGGTAATCGGCAGCGACTTTATTTATTATCCCCTTCTGGAAGCTCAGAAACGCGCTCCCGGTGTACCTCTGCTCAATTGCAACCTTAATATTGGGCTACCTTTTGCCGATAACTCGCTGGATGTTATTCTCGCCAGCGAGGTAATCGAACATCTCTCCAACGACCGGCTTTTTTTGAAAGAAGTCCGGCGGGCGCTTGTCCCCGGCGGTGTCCTGCTGCTAACCACGCCCAACATGTGGGATATTCGCCGCCCTCTGGCGGTCCTGACTCGCCATACCTGGAGCGGCTACCGCGACCCGACGCATATCAATTTAATGACCCCGCGACGGCTGGCCCACCTGTTAAACGAAGCCGGATTCAGCCAGGTCCGCTGGCGTACCGGCATCAAACCGGCCTTCCAGCGCTCGGTCCGCCGCCTGGGTTTTCGGTTAGCTATCCCCTACCCGCCGGTAATCGGCAACGGCCTGATGGCGGCGGCGGTCAAGTAACTTTACACCAAAACCGGCCTTACTATTAAAGTGAGACCTGTTCTTTTGGTTATTGTTTCGTATTTTCTAGTTCTCGAAAAAGGTCGGATTAGACTGGTAACTTGGCAGCCAGGACATCAACCTGCTGAATGTCAGGTGAATGGGCGAAGAGGTCCGGGGCTTTTTCCTTCAATGCAGCCGCTACTTTACCGGACAGGTGGGCCTGGCGACCCGCTTCATCTGTAAAAGCGTCGAAAATATCGAAAGTTGAAGGTCCATTGCGGACAGCGAACCAGACAATAGTACCCGGTTCCGCTTCAACCAGGGCCAGACCTGACTTTAAGAAGCTCTCGACTTCAGCTTCCTTGCCGGGTTTAGCCTCCAGGCGGACCAGTAAGGCAACAGTTACCATATTGTTAATCTCCATTCCATATGCGTTTCACACGCCATAAAAGGTTAGCACCGGTCTACACCCGGTGCAAGGGTCTTTTAGCTAAGTGAAAGGGATTAGGCTTTTTTTCAAGACGTAACTTCCCGGTAAATTGCCTCAAGCTGGTCCATTATAACCGGCGTGAAGTAGCGTTGGACTGTTTCATACCCACCCTGGGCCAGACGTTGGTGTAATGCCGGGTCTTGCAGCAGCCGGATGACCGCCTTAGCCAGCCCGGCCACATCTTCAAGAGGGAATAACAGGCCGTTTTCACCGTTCTTGATAAGCTCGTCAATCACCGGAATATCCGTCGTAATCACCGGACAACCTAGCGACATGGCTTCGATTAGCGGAATGCCAAAACCTTCGTAGCGGGTTGGCAGGACATAGACCCCCGATTGGGCGGCTCGCCGGAAAAGGGCCGCTTTTTCGCCTTCGCTGACGCTGTGCAGCAAAATCAGTTTGTCGCGGACGTGGGCGGCTTCAACTAATCGGACCAGTTCGGCTTCGTGAATCGGGCTGTGGGTAGTAAAAACAAAGTAGGCTTCGGGACAGCCTTCAAGGATGACCGGTATAGCTTTCGCCAGCAGGTCAAAGCCCTTGCGGTATTTAAGCTGGCCCAGGTAAAGCACCAGCGGCCCTTCCACCGCTTTTACTTCTTGCGGTAGTTCGCTGGTATAGTCGGCCCAGGTCTGGTCTATAGCGTTTGGGACGATGGTGAGGCGTTTTTCTGCCACACCCAGTTTCAAAGCGACTTCCTTGCCGTGCCGCGAAAGCACTATAACTTTGTCCATCATCAGCAAGGGGCTGTGGTTGAGATAATTTTTGAGGTGGCGTTTGGGCTTGAATTGTTTAAGCATGGCCCGGATAAATTGCCTGACCGAAAGAATCATCTCGTTATAACGGGCCGGGGCATCGAAAGGCCGGTCACGGTCCGCCACCAGGTAGGGATCGTGAAAAAGGCCGTGAGGGGTCATCACCAGTGGAATCCGGCGCAATTTACATATGAGAGCCGCCTCGAAAGCTAGCTGGTTGGAGAGGTGGTGCAGGTGAACCACGTCCGGTTTAGGGCCGGTTAGCAACTCGTGGGCCAGTCCAAAGGAGAACCAACCGCGCCGCCGGACCCGCCGGACCGCTACTCCGTCAATTATTTCGTGTTCAAGACGGTTAAAGTCCTGCTTGCCCAGGTAGGTAATCGCCCGGACTTTGTGGCCGCGCCGGGCTAATCCCCTGGCTTGCAAGCGTTCGGGCCAGCTTTCAAAAGTAGCCGTAATTCCGTTAGTAGTAATAATTAATATTTTCATCAAATGGCTTCCAGCTAAAACTTACTTGACCGGGATAGGTGGCAAAAGCACCATCTGGCGGTCCGGCAGCAGGTTGGTTAAAGTAAACTGGCCCGCGTCCAGACTAAACTCGAATAATCGGGATTGCCCGACCAGCGGGAAATCCTGGGGGTCCGCCGGATTGCTGCGGCGCAGGGTAAGAAAAGCGGCCCAATCGCCATCCCCGGCGGCCTTGAAGACTTCCGCCCCTACATCGGCCCCGGCTCCATCCAGTTTAGCGGTCATTTTACGCGAAATCGGGTCGAAATTGAACTCAACCTGGCGAGCTTTTTCCAGGCCGGGCAGCGCTATCGAAAAAGTGCCAAAATGCCCCGCCGGGTGAGTACCCCAGGGCCGCCGGTAAATATCCAGCGTCATCACAAAACTGCCGGGATTTTGGCCCGTAACCGGCGGAGTCCAAACCTGAAAATTGCAATTGAAATGGCCGGTTTCCAATGCGGTGTGCACCGTTAAAAGGGCTACCCCCGGCAAAGCGGTCAGTCCTGCCGGTCGGTTAGCTTCAAAAGAAACCAGTTCGGCCCGGTTGAGATAAAGCGTCTGGCCGGAAGCGGTTTCGATTTTTAGCTGGCTGCCCGCTGCCAGCACCGGACTGCGCCACTGGCTCGTTCCACCCGGTAGGTCGAAACTTTGGCCGTTAAGCTTGATGGTCTGGGGGCTGTAACTGCTCAGTAAAAGATTAACCCGGCTTTGCCCGTCCTGGAATTGGCCGCTCCCAGCATCGCTGCTGTTAAACTTCAAGCGGTCCTTTTCAACCGTAAGTTCCAGCGACCCTTTGACCTCTTTATAACGGTCTAAACGGTCCAGGTCGTAACTGGCCGCCAGCTTTTCCTGCCGCCGGTAAAATTTGAGGCCGTGACCACTCCAGCTTAAATCGGCCTGACTGAAGCCGTACCCTGTTGGGTCTTCATCGGCGGCGAAAAGCCCGGCGCTGACCGGTTGACCGGTGGGCGGGGCAGTCAGGAAGCGATACCCGGCCCGGTCGGAGCCGTAGAGGGGATGGCCGTCACGCCGTAGAAAGGTCTGGACCAGCTCGGTCAGGGTCGGTTGGTTGCGGCGGTAGTCGCTGACGATAACCCCTGCCCCACTCGGCAACCCGGCGTAAACCTGGGTCATCCAGCGGTCAGCCGCCAGTTCGTAAACCTTGATTTTATCTTTGGGGAAATCTTTGACCAGCTTGACCTGGAGTGTCTTTGCCAAACGAGCCTCGATTTTTTGCCAGTCGGCCAGGGTTAAAGGCGTATTTTCATCTTCCAGGTGATAGACCAGCCAGCGCACGCCCATGCCCTGAAAAACTTCCAGGCTGCGCTCGGACGGAAATTCGTTGGTGAGCGTGGCAATGTCCTGTTCTACAGGTGGGATATAGGCCGCGATACCATTGACATAAGGCTGCCAGTGAAAAGTGCTGTAGTAGCTCCGAATGGAAGGCGGATTCGCCGTATCGGGTGGGGCGGGCAGTTCCAGCACTGGCCCGACCTGAGCCGGTTCGGCCAGCCAGCGATAGACTTCCGGCGGGTTGGGCAAAACAGCCGGGTTGGTGTAGGTTATATCGTTGCGATATTCAAAGAAAGCCCCGGCTATCAACAGCGTAACCAGACTCAGGCCGACTAAACGCCGCAGGGGCCATTGGCGCTTGCCCAGCTTGATTTCCCGGCGCAACCCGGTCCAATTCACTCGCGCCAGCCATGCCACCCCCAGGCCGCCGATTATCGCCAGAGCGAACAACACAAAGACGCTGTAGCGGACCGCCGCCCGTAAAGCCACCCAGCCTGGAAAATAATTATAAAAGAGCCGGTACAGCCCCGGTATATCCCAGCCGCGCAGGTGAAAAGTCCAGCCCAGGCTCATTACCAGGGCGAACAACCCGATAACGGCCCAGGCCCACCGTTCGCGCTTTTCGGTTTTAGATAAATCCAGGCTTAAAGGCGTGGTTTCAGTTACAACAGCCGGTTTTCTCCGGCGCACTTTAAGCAGAAACCAACCTGCCAACGGCCCCACCAGCCCGATAGCGCCTAAGAGGTAGGCCAACGCACCGGGAAACAAGGCCCGTTCGCCGCCGGCCCCGGCCAATCTGGATAGGCTTTTACCCCACAGCAAATTATTTGGAGTGGCCCCAAAATAAAAGCGGTAGTTGGCCGAAAACTGTTCCACGTCACGAGGTGTCCGTTCCGCGCCCTGGTCGGCTACAACCGAGGCGTAGGGCAAGAGAGTTGGCAGGATAATCAGCCCGGCTAACAGACCTATGGCAATCAGTTGGACCAGGAAAGCGGCCCTGGGCCAATGGCGTTCGTAAATAAAGAAGACTAGCAGGTAAAGAGCCAGGGCCGGTAGAAGGTAGAAAAAATAATAAAAGCTGGATAGGCTGTTCAGGACGAAAAAGAGGCCAAAGGCCAACGCTGCCGCCCAGCCCTGCCGGATTTCCTGGCGAAAAAGGCCGAGTCGGGGGCGCAACATCATCCGGCGCAGGAACAGGAAGCAAAAGGGAATCCACTGGGTCGAGAGCAGGTTTAGCTGGGAAAGGTGGCCGATTTTGTAGGAGGCAAAGGCAAAGACCATCCCGGCGAAAATCCCGGCTGGACGGTTGCCGTTGATTTCTTTGACCAGCAAATAGGTGGCCCAGCCGCTCAGTACGAAGGAAAAAAACGTTAGCAGACCGTATCCAAGAATCAGGTTGCCGGTTAGCAAAAAGACTGGCAACGCCTGGATGGTCTGGGCCAGCAAATGGTCGGCATAAGCCAGGGTATTTGGGTATGGGTAAAAAATGTTGCCGTTAAAGAGGTTGGACGGGTCGGTAGTCAGGGCGTGGCTGCCCCAGCCCATCACCCAGACCTGTTCCAGGGCATCCCCCTCGTTGTTGGTCGAAACGGCTAAATGGCCCGAAAGCGGCCAGAGCAGCACAAACGAAACAACCCCAAAGAAAAGTAGCGCCAGCAGGTCGTAGCGCCACTTTATCAGGTAATTGAGGCTATTTTGCCCCAAAGTTTGTTGCCGGTTAGCTGACGGATTTTCCTTTAGCATCGCCTTTGCAGGTTACAATACTCCTGGCCCTCCGTCAAGTTGGTTCAAGAGTAAGGAGTGGAAACCAGCCGCTCGTAAAACTCTTGCTGGCGAAAGAAATGTTCCAACACAAAATGCTCGTTGGTATCATGCTGGCGGTTGTTGGAGTTAGCGGCGGGCAGCCAGTAAGCCGCCAGGC
>JAYSYV010001072.1:0-3878 GCA_043727245.1 Chloroflexota bacterium
CGGTCTTGGGAACCCCTAATACCTCGTAGTAATCACGCTTGCTCATCTCTGTTACTTCTGCCTTTTTATTGCCGGCCGACTTTAACCACCGCCGGGCGAATTACTTTGTCACCAAGTTTGTAACCCTTTTGATACACGGCCTGGACTACATCCTTGTCGCCAGAGCTTTCTTCGTCCCGCTGGACGGCATCGTGGAAGCGTGGGTCGAATTCCTGGCCTTCCGCCGGAAGTTCGCTGACATTTTCCTGTTCCAGGAAATTCTTCAACTTCTTCTCAATCATATTCACGCCGTTTATCCAGGCTTCGCTCTTCAGGTTTTCGGGCAGACTCTGCAAAGCTCGCTCGAAATCGTCCACCACGGGCAGGATTTTCACCAGCATCTTCTCGCGAATTTCGGCATTCAACTTCAAGCGTTCCGCCTCGGTCCGGCGCTTCAGATTTTCGTAATCAGCCCTGGCCCGCACAAAATTATCATAGCTTGTGGCCGATTTTTTTTGTTCTTCCACTAATTGCTGCTGCAACAGCTCAACCGATACTTCTTCCTGACCAGTGGGCATTTCGGCGGTTTCGTTCTCCACCTTGCCATCGGGAATATCATTTCCCCCGTTTAGATTTGTCTCAGCACTCACTTTAGCTATCACCTCATTATAAAATAAATTATCAAGTCAATTATATTGCGCTTTAAGCCGTAAAGCTATAAAGGCTTTGTTAGATTTGTATATGTTTTCGACCAGAGCCCGGACACAAGCCAGTATAAGAACCTGCATCCGATCTGGTTTAGCCGCGCCGTTCGCTTACCATCCCACTCAACAGGTTGGCAATATATTGTACAGTGGAAATAGACCGGTTATATTCCATTCTGGTTGGCCCCACAATCCCCACCACACCAGCCATCTGCCCATCAATCCCGTAACGGGCCAGAACCACGCTCAACAACCGTAAATCATCGAAACGGTTATCACCACCGATGATAACCTGGACAGCGTTACCATCGCTCGAAAGCACTTCTGGGATGATACTAGTAATAGTTTGGCCGGTTTCGATCACCTGGACCACCTGCCGCACTCGCCCAATATCGCTAAATTCCGGCTGGCTTAGAATATTAACCAGCCCATCCCGGTAAATCCGGGCATCTTTATAGCGGTCCAGTGCTTTAAAGGTTTCAATCATCCGGCTGGCAATCACCTTATTCAGGTCTTCCGGCCAGTCTTTAATCCGGCCTTCCATTTTGACCCAGTTCAGGTTGGTAAGCAGCGTATTTAGCCGGTTAGTCACCTGGGTCAGTTCGTCCTGCGTCACCGGGTCATCCAGGTTCAGCATTTGCTCCTTGATCGTACCATCCTGGGTAACGATGACCAGCAAAGCCACGCGCTCCTGTACGCCAACCAGTTGGACGTATTTCAGGCGGTTGTCATAAATCCTCGGCGTTGAAACCAGGGCGGCATTGTGGGCGGTATGAGCCGTCACCGAGGCCGCCAGCCGCAACCACTCCGTAAATCCCATTTGAATCTGATAAAACTGGTGCTGGATAGTGTGCTGTTCAATCTGCGAAAGCCCGCTGCTGCGTTCCATCAGGTGTTCCACGTAATAGCGGTAGCCCAGGTCGCTGGGAATACGCCCGGCTGAAGTGTGGGGGTGAGAAATATATCCACCCTGCTCCAGGTCAGCCATTTCGTTGCGGACAGTCGCCGGGCTATAAGGCAGCCGGTATTTATTTACAAGCGCTTCCGAACTGACCGGGGCGGCGGTAACAATAAACTCCTGGATAATAATCCGCAAAATAGACCGCTGGCGGTCAGTCAAATTCCCGGCATCGCTCTTAGAAACAGCCGAATCGGTTGGCTGGCCGATCATCTCGCCATTTTTACGGGGCCGTCCGGCCTTTTTACGAGGCGTTAGATTAGCGGCCTGGTCCTCAAATTCACCGGTTGACATGGGTAAAACCTGCGCTTACGTGCTATGAACCTCGCTCCAACTCCACATATCGCTAGAAAGTCCAGCATAAGTATTGTTATATTATACCTGAGTTGTGACAATTAGGAACAGTAATTCCAGCTTTAGAATGACAATTCAATATAACCTACGCAAACCAGTCGGTTCGGGTTTCATGTTTGCGGTCTTAATCCAGTTGTTTTTAGCACTCGACGGGCTTGAGTGCTAATATGCACTGTTTTAGCGTATCACCCCGACCTGAACCTTGTCAAGTGACCCTCACTTCCGCCAAAGTTGTGAGGGTTGGAGGCTTTGGTATAATGTAGGGGAGTAAGCTGTGAACAGGCGCTACTCGGACCGGCCAATGGTGGCCCCATAACTGACTTTCAGATAGGCCGCTGTACCTTAACCGGACGGCAGGCCAGAAAGGAACCACCTCAATGAAGAAAACCGTACCGGAGATAGCCGGACGCAAGCAATCAGCCCGCGTACCGGATAAAGCTCCAATCCAGAAAATAGCCATGATTACGGCTTATGATTATCCCGGCGCTTTGCTGGCCGACCGGGCCGGAATGGATGTTATCCTGGTGGGAGACTCGCTGGCGATGGTAGTGCTAGGCCACGAAAGCACCGTTTCGGTAACGATGGAGGAAATGCTTCACCACGCCAAAGCGGTGCGGCGCGGAACCAAAGATGCCGTTCTGGTAGGCGACCTGCCTTTCGGCTCGTACCAGGAAGGGCCGCAACAGGCCATTCACAACGCTGTGCGCTTCCTAAAAGAAGCCGGTATGGACGCTGTAAAGCTGGAAGGGGGCATCAACCAGGCCGAAGTAGCCCGCGCCCTGGTCCAGAGTGGTATCCCGGTGATGGGCCATATAGGATTGCTACCGCAACTTGTTTCGGCTACCGGCGGCTTCAAGGTCCAGGGCCGTGATGCCAAAGGCGCTCAAAAGTTGATTGACGATGCCAGAGCGCTAGAAGAAGCCGGGTGTTTTAGCCTGGTCCTGGAAGCTATTCCCGACCGGCTGGCCGGGTTAATCACTCGCAGCATCAAAATCCCCACGATTGGCATCGGGGCTGGTCCCGAATGCGATGGTCAGGTGCTGGTGATGCACGATTTAATCGGGCTGTTCGACCGTTTCACGCCTCGCTTTGTCAAAAAGTACGCGGACGCAGCTTCAGTTATCGAAGAAGCCCTGACTCAGTACCGTCATGATGTCCAGACCGGTGAGTTTCCTGGTCCCGAACATTCTTTCACCATAAAAGATGAAGTAATTCAGGGGCTATACGACGATAAGTAGTCACAGGATTGGTCTAGCACTTGACTTGTCAGGCATTTTCAGAAAAAGTTGAGATTATTAAAACTGAAAATTGATCAAAAAAGTAGATATTAAATGCTGCCAGGTAATCCCTGGCAGCATTTAATACTGGTAACTTTATTGCATCAAAACTTGTACACATTGTTGTCAACATTATGCCAAATATTGTGCAAAACTTTTGTTCTATATCAACATTTTGTGGAAACTGTGGAGAACTTATGAATTCCAGATATATCGTCTTATATTTTTAAGAGGTTTCAAACGCTTATAAAAAGAACTGAAAGAGTAAATGCTGACTAAGAGAATTATCCCTTGCCTGGATGTAACCGGAGGCCGCGTGGTCAAAGGGACCAAATTTCTGGATTTGCGAGATGCCGGAGACGCGGTGGAACTGGCCGCTTTTTATGATGCCCAGGGCGCGGACGAGTTAATCTTCCTGGATATAACCGCCAGCAGCGACCGGCGAGAAACAGTCGTTGAAATGGTCGCCCGCACCGCCGAGCAAATTTTTATCCCGTTCACTATCGGCGGAGGTATCCGAACTTTAGCCGATATGCAGCGCATGCTTTCAGCCGGGGCCGATAAAATTGCGATCAACACTTCGGCGGTAGAAAATCCCGGCCTCAT
>JAYSYV010001073.1:0-3878 GCA_043727245.1 Chloroflexota bacterium
AAGCTTTTAACAATAATGTCATCTGTGTCTCCGGGCCGCCGCAGGTGATAAGGCACATCCACCACCACCACGCCGGGCTTAAATAGCAAAACACGTTTAATGCGTAGAGCAGTTTGGTTATGTAGCAGCAATTCCCACCAGTGCCGCGCCACGAATTCCGGCAATACCACCATCAAAATATCATCCTCGACACCGCTATCCACTTTATCAAGGTAATTGAGCAAAGGCGGAATAATTGAGCGGAAGGGATTCTCCAGAATTACCAGGGGAAGCTTTAGCTCGTAATCCTTCCAGTCCTTGATTATAGCTTCAACCGCCTCCGGCTCGTCACTGATAAACAAAGCGGTCACTGAATCTCCCAGGGAACGGGCAAAGTCCAGCGTCATCAGGGAAACTTTGTTGACGCGAGAAATGGGGACAATAATTGTGTGCGAACGGCTGCCATTAATGGGCAAAGTCTGGACAAAGGTAGCCGCCGTAACCTGCTCCGGCAGGCGAAGTTGCTCATTAACGTGGGAATAGTGGCGGTTGATTAACTTAAACATCATAAAGAGTAACGGGATTAGAATCACCACCAGCCAGGCTCCTACCAGGAATTTGGTCAGAATGATAACCACCAGGACAATGCCAGTCGCGATGGCTCCTACCACATTAAAAAATTGCCTTTGAGTGACACCTTTAACGCCTTTGCGTTTTTCCTTATGCCAGTGGACTACCATACCGCTTTGCGAAAGGGTAAAAGCCGTGAAAACGCCTACCGCGTACAGGGGTATCAGGGCATCAGTATGGCCGTTAAAGATTGCCAGGATTGTGGCCGAGAGAATAGTGAGTACCACAATACCGGTCGTGAAGGCCAGACGGTCGCCCCGGTAGCCAAATATATTGGGTAAGAATTTATCGCGGGCCAGGAAGAAGGCCAGACGCGGAAAATCGGCAAAAGCGGTATTGGCCGCCAGGATAAGAATAAGAGCCGTAGTGAACTGAATAAGGTAATAAATAGGAGAACCACCCCCGAAGAAAGCCCGGCCAATTTTGGAAATCACCGTTTCATAATTGGCATTGTTGGGGTCGTCCGGCAAAGCATTCAGGTGCAGGGCTAGAAAGCTGGTCCCCATAAAGAGGATAATCAAAAGGCCACCCATGATCAACAAAGTTTTTTCGGCGTTTTTTGATTCAGGTTTTTCAAAAGCCTGGACCCCATCCGAAATAGCTTCTACTCCGGTCATGGCGCTACACCCGGCTGCGAACGCCTGTAGCAGCAGGAATATTGAAAGTGAGTTTAGGCCAAAGCCAGGAATTTCAGTGGTGGCCGGTTTCAACAGGCTTAAATCGTTAGGGTAGGGTGTGAAATCGCCGGTAAGAACCTTAAACACGCCGTAGAAAATCATACCCAGGAAGCTAATAATAAAGAGGTAGGTTGGGATGGCGAAAATAGTACCGCTCTCTTTTAAGCCTCGCAAATTGGCAATCATTATTAAAATTATTACACCAACCCCTATCGGCACCTGGTCGCCATTCAGGACCGGGAAAGCCGAAGTGATAGCCGCCACTCCGGCGGAAACACTGACCGCCACGGTCAGAGTATAGTCAATCAGGATGGCCCCGGCGGCGACCAGCCCGGCGTTTACCCCCAGGTTATCCTTACTGACGATATAGGAGCCGCCGCCCTGCGGATAGGCGTAAACAGTCTGGCGGTAAGAGTTCACTACCAGCACAATCAGGATACAAATCACTATACTGATTGGAATAATATTTTGGATGGGATTAGTATTGGTGAAAGCTGTAACCAGGATAAAAAGGGAAGCCTCAGTTCCGTAGGCCACCGACGATAAAGCATCCGAGGCCAGGATTGCCAGGGCGCGGACTTTATTAAGCCGTTGGTGGTGCGATTGGGTAGTTTCGATGGGCCGCCCGATTAAAAAGCGTTTGAAACGGCCCCAGGTCCCTTGATTTTTCAGTTCGTCCGGTTGAAGTTGGACATATTTTGGAGCGATTCGCTGTACATCAGCCTGAGTTGTACGCAGAATCTTGACATAGCGGTCGCCAGGCCGGGTTCCCTGGCGTAAATTCGACTCTTTGATAATTTTGGCTGGACCGACCTTCTCGCCTTCTTTAAGGGGCGAAGGTTGGCTATTTTCCTGGGAAGGTAGATTAGACTGGTTTGTTACCTGGTTGAACGGCTGGTCTATATTAGCTGCATCTGGATTAGCTGCATCTGGATTAGTGGCATCTGAATTAGCAGCTAGGCCGGTTTTAGTCCCACCCACCTTAAAACTCTGGCGGTGGGCCATGTTACCTACACTGGACGGGCTATCGGAGGCTTCAAGGCTACCCTGGTCTTCCGGTGGGGTAGATTGCCTGGGAACCTCTGGGGGGTGGCTCATTTCAAACTCCTAAATAGTATAAATTTATCCGATTTTTCTAGAATTTACTTCCGAGTGGTGCATAAAAAGGGTGAAAAGTTTCTCTCCGTGACAGGTCACATTTATCCGGCAGCCCGTGAGCTTTAGCAGTCTATTTAAGGAAACCGGTTTAGTAACGTAAACCGCCGGACTTTCTAAACTTGCAACTGTTCTGTTTCCATGCAAGCGGCCAACCCAGCCAAAACCCCATCTTCCGCCCCTTTGTTGTTTAAGCTTGCGCTGCTGGCAAGTAGCACATTCCTGGTTTACGCTCAATTGAATTAGCTCGGCCTGCCATGCCTGGGCCTGGTGCGCTACCATATCGGCTGCTTCCAGTTCCATACCCCGTAATACTTTTACCTGCACATTCGCCCGCAAGTTATGCCCGGCAGCATCCAAAATTTCACCTATTTGGGCAAGGGCAGCCTCGGTGCTTTTTTCCATCTCGCCCAGGTAGTCATCCAGCGGTTTATCCTCGCGTAGTAACTCCATTACGCATACCAGCATTTCGGGCTTATCGCCCACCGCCTTCTGAGTTAGACGAGCCATTTCCAGCGCCAGCCGCAGATTCAGAATGGCCTGCGTCCCCCTTTCAAACACAACCAGCATTTTCATTTCTCTAACCCCAAAGTGCCTTTTTAATCCGCATACTTAACGCGGTATGCCTTATCGAGTAATTGCCAGGCTTACAGGCAAATATCCCTTTTTAGTAAAGCAGAGTTATTATAAGAAATTGGGGCTAAAAAACTTCTAAAAAAAGAAAGGCAAGTCCTAAAGATTTTCTAAAGATTTTTTGGGAAGTAGGTAGTAGCCACTCGTCAGAAAACTCGTTTAGAATCTATTCTTGTGTAACCCGATTTTAGATTTATATTAAACTATGAACTTATTACCTCCTAAAAATTGACTAATGCCTATTGGTTGCTGGCTACTTCTCTAAAGCGATAACCGACTCCTGGTTCGGTAATAATGTGGCGAGGGTGGGCCGGGTCAGCTTCGATTTTCTGGCGGAGCTGGCCGATAAAGACGTGTAAATATTGGCTTTCCTGGCCGTACTCCGGCCCCCACACGTTGATCAAAGCGCCCCGATGCGTGATAACCCGCCCGGCATTTTGAGCCAGGTACTTGAGCAGGTCATATTGCTTGGGGGTAAGTTTTATCTCCTGGCCTTGAAAAGTTACTTGTCGTCGGTTGAAGTCAATCTGCAAATCGTCGTCGCTAAATACGGCCAGTTGGCCTTTGCGCGAATTTTCTTTTAAGGTGTTGCTGCGCCTCAAAGCGACCCTGATACGGGCCAGCAATTCGTCCATGCCAAAAGGTTTGGTCAAGTAATCGTCCGCGCCGAGGTCTAGCGCTTCCACTTTCTGGCGTTCCTCGCCTACCGCCGACAAAATAATAATTGGCATCTGGCTCCACTCCCGGACCCGGCGGCAGACTTCCAGGCCGTCCATTTTGGGCATCATAAGGTCCAGGATAATC
>JAYSYV010001074.1:0-3878 GCA_043727245.1 Chloroflexota bacterium
CCGGCATGAGCGCCCCGGTCGGACCGCTTGACCAGGTTCTTGCCATCGCTATCAATCATATAGAAACCCTGCCCGCCCAGGAAGGCAATCTTTTTGCCATCAGTGGACCAGGCGGCCATCGGCTGGTCTTCAAAGAGGGAAGTCAGGCGTTTCAGGCCGGAGCCGTCCGGCTTAATCAGCCAGAGGTCGTAAGGCACACCGTGGGCCGGTGGCGCGTTCAAAGCACTGAGATGCTGGCCGAAAGGCAGTAAAGCGGTCAGGCCCAGCGAAAACTTTTGCGGGCTACCCAGGGCGATTTTTCTGTCAGACCCACTGCCAGGAGTTGGGGTGAGGCTGGCGTAGGGATTAATATCCGGCCCCCCGGCCCCGGAGAAAGCAATCCACTGTCCATCCGGGGAAGTCCGGGGAAAATAGGCACCGATAAAACCCAGTTTCTTATCGAGCAAGCTCTTGATTTCTTTGGTTTGCAGGTTAAGGACTTTCAGGTTTGTTTCATACGTGCCGCTGTTGGCCTGGACTGAAATAAAAGCGAGTTGTTTGCCATCGGCCAGGGGAGCCGGTTCGCGAGCATCGTCCACCAGCTTTTCGCGTGTACCGGTCGCCAGTTCAACCCGGTTAAGAGTGATATTTTCGCCGATGATTTCCTTATTCGCGTCTCGTTTGGGTACTCGTGAGTTGAAATAGAGGTATTTTCCATCCTTAGACCAGGCCGGTTGATCCAGAAAAGCCTGGGGTTCGTCGCGTTTTATCAGCAGCTTATCATCGCCGGTTTTAAGGTCAACCAGGTAAATATCTTGCCCGATAACTATATGGCCCTGCTCGCCTTCCGGTTCCGGGCTGTAGGCATAGGCCATTTTAGCGCCGTCCGGCGAGATAGCCGGAGATTGAGCTATCGCCAGGTTGGGGGCTTTGGTCAGTTGCTTGCCGCCCAGTTCCTTGACGCTAACCGGCGGCGCTCCGGTAGTACCGGCTCCACCCTGCCAGATGTTATTCTCTTTAACCCAAAAAATCTGACCCGGCATATTTTCGCCGGTTGGCGGCGGAGCCATTACGGTGATTTGCCCGTCCGGTCCGACCACCGGGGCAATTTTGGTTCCAGCCGGAGCGGTGGTGTTGCCCGTTCCGCCCGATAGCAGCGGGGGCGTGGTCGCGGTTTCGCCACAAGCTGCCAGCAGCCCGGCGAGGCTTAGAATAACCAGCAGTTTAACAAAATTGGACCGTTTCATCTTGTTTTACCGCCTTTTACTATACTGCCGCTGCCTGGCGTTCTTCCTCTTCCGAAGAACTTTCCTGGGCTTCCTCGTCCTGTTCCGCCTGCAAGTCAGCGCTGGTAATACTTTCGGCCACGGCCTGAGATAGCAGACTGCGCGGGGCGACGATACTTATCCGGCCCCGTCCGGTTGTATCCTCGGTTTCCGGTATCTCGTAGGACATGGTGTGACCGCAGACGGTACATTTGGCGTTGCGCTTGCCCGAAAGCAGTATCAAGCCGCTGCATACCGGGCAGGGTTCGGGCAGAGGCCGTTCCCAGACCGAGAAATCACATTCGGGATAACGCGAGCAGCCGTAAAAGACCCGGCGCTTTTTGGTGCTGCGAATGACCGTTTCGCCTTCGCCGCATTTGGGGCATAACATGCCCAGCTTACGCAGAATTGGCTTGGCGTTGCGGCATTCCGGGAAGCCGGAACAGGCAATAAAGCGGCCAAACCGCCCCATCTTGACATACATGGGTCGCCCGCACTTCTCGCAATCTTCCCCGGCCAGTTCCGGCTCGATGGAAACCTTTTGCATCTCGGTTTCGGCTTTTTCGACTGAACCCTTGAAGGGCTGGTAGAACTCGCGCAGGACCGGAACCCATTCGCGTTCGCCCCCGGCAATTTCATCCAGCTCGTTTTCCATCGTCGAAGTAAAGTTGCTATCAACGATTGAGGGGAAGAACTCGACCACCAGGTCATTGACCAGCAAGCCCAGTTCGGTCGGCATGAACTTCTTTTCTTCTTTAACCACATAATAGCGTTCCTGGATAGTGCCAAGGGTTGGGGCGTAGGTGCTGGGCCGCCCGATGCCCAGTTCTTCCAGGGTCTTGACCAGGGTCGCCTCGGTAAAGCGCGGCGGCGGTTGGGTAAAGTGCTGGTCCGGCGCAAGGCTCAACAGCTTGAGGATTTCCCCGGCTTGCAGCGGCGGCAGCGCCTTTTTGTTCAGTTCATCCTCAGCCCCCTCGTCCAGCCCTTCCTGATAAACTGCCAGGAAACCCGCGAAAGCAATCACCGAGCCGGTCGCCCGGAAAAGATAGGGTCGTTTGGCAGCGCCCTGTCTGGCCGGTCCGGCTTTCACGTCCACCGAAGTATTGTCCACCTGGGCCGGGGCCATCTGGCTGGCGATAAAGCGCTGCCAGATTAGCCGGTAGAGCTTGAACTGTTCCTGGGTCAGGAAGCCTTTAATCGAGTCAGGGTCGCGCAGGGAACTGGTCGGGCGGACCGCTTCGTGGGCTTCCTGGGCGTTCTTGGACTTTTTAGTATAGACCGGCGGCGTTTCGGGCAGAAAATCTTTGCCGTAACGCTCGGTAATTACCTGCCGGGCTTCTTCCTGGGCGGTGGCGGCAATGTTGGTACTGTCGGTCCGCATATAGGTAATCAAGCCCTGGCCGCCTTCTTTACCCAGGTCCACCCCTTCGTAAAGCTGTTGGGCCACCGACATAGTCCGGCGGCTGGTGAAATTGAGCTTGCGGCTGGCATCCTGTTGCAGGGTGCTGGTGGTAAAAGGCGCAGACGGTTTGCGCTGGCTGCGGGTCTGGCGCACCTCACCGACTTCGTAAGCTGCTTTTTCCAGCCCCTTCAAAATGGCTTCGGCCTGGGCCTGGTTGACCAGTTCCGGCTTGACACCGTTGACCGTATGCAGGTTGGCCCGGAAAGCAATTTCCTTTTTACCCTTGCGTTGTTCGACCGTATTCTGGAGTTCAGCCTCAATCGTCCAATACTCAACCGGCTCGAACTTTTCGACTTCTCGTTCGCGGTCCACAATCAGGCGCAGAGCCACGCTCTGAACCCGCCCGGCGCTCAGGCCGCGCTTGACCTTCTTCCACAAAATCGGGCTAATCTTATAACCGACCAGACGGTCCAGGATACGCCGGGCTTGCTGGGCGTTGACCAGGTCCATATCTATGGCGCGGGGATGCTTTACGGCCTCTTTAATAGCCTCTTTAGTAATTTCGTGAAATACAATCCGCCGGACCTTCTTGTTGGTTCCTTCGATACCGGTCGCGGAAACCAGATGCCAGGCAATCGCCTCACCTTCGCGGTCAGGGTCAGTCGCTAACAAAATCTCGTCAGCGTTCTTGACCTGTTCTTTTAATTCTTTAACAACATCTTTTTTGTCGCGGGGAATCAGGTATTGGGGCTGGAACGACTGGTCCACATCCACGCCCAGCTTACTTTTGGGCAAGTCGCGGACGTGACCATAACTGGCCCGCACCGTGTAGCCTTTACCCAGGTACTTCCCGATGGTCTTGGCTTTGGCCGGCGACTCTACAATTACTAACTTTGCGGCCATTCGATACTTCCTTTTAAATGAATAGTCTAAATATATAAAAAATCTTAAAATGTTTCCTGGCGGATAACTTGTTTAAAGAGCTACCATCCTTGCAGCCATGATTTACGCAGCCGGGGCGAAAAAGTTTGGCCCGGCCAATTCTTAGCTCATGAGAGGTGACTATAAGCCTTCAAGCCAGCAGTGTCAAGCCTTGCAAGTCCGAAATAAATCGTTTATACTATACCAGCAAGGTCAAACCCTGGGCGCGGGAGTGGTGGAATGGCAGACACGGCAGACTTAAAATCTGCTGGCCGCAAGGTCGTGAGGGTTCGAGTCCCTCCTTCCGCATA
>JAYSYV010001075.1:0-1152 GCA_043727245.1 Chloroflexota bacterium
GTATGTGCCTGGATGCCCCCGGCGTTCAGGCGGCCAAGCTGTCCGGTAATCTCCGGCGCGGTCGAATTACCCAGCAGACGGCGACGCAAATCAAGGTCGGTGCTGTGGACCGACACATAAAGAGGCGTAAGGCGCTGTTCCAGGATACGCTGCCAGTCTTCTTCCTTCAGGTTGGTCAGGGTCACGAAACCGCCGTACATGAACGAGTAGCGGTAGTCGTCATCTTTTACATAAAGGGTCGGGCGGAAACCTTTGGGAGTACGGTAGACGAAGCAAAAAGGGCAATCGTTGTTGCAAACGCGGATACCGTCGAAAGTTGGCTCGGCAAATTCCAGGCCCAGCGGTTCCCCGGCTGAATTTTTAACTCGCAGTTCCAGCTTCTGGCCGTCACGGTCAATTTTCAAGCGAATACGGTCTTCGGCAGTCTGGAAAGAGTAATCAATCATATCTCGGACCGGTTTCCCGTCAATCGAAAGCAGGCGGTCGCCTACCCGGACTCCGGCCTTTTCACCCAGCAAACCCGGCTCAACTTTAACTACCCGGTTCAGGTCTTTGCGCCGCTTACTACCGGTCGCACTTACCTGGTTTGAAATATCCAACCTTCAAAAACTCCCTTTAATTTGCCAGCCCCTTTCGTAAGGAGCGAATTATTTCTACAAACAGCGATTATAACATAAAACCAGATCATTTTCCGGGTCAGGCTGCTTCCAGGCCGCCCGGAACCAGGCATATTGAAACTGTGGTATGAATATGTTCAACTATGACATTAATGTAATGGCTCCGTAATGTTATTCGTAATACTTTATTTCTACAATATAGTTGTCGAAAGCTTGCGCTTTATATAATTCGCCAGAGATTAAGCCACACAATCTTTGAATTCCAACTGACAATTTAATACCATATTAACGAGAGCAGAACTAATTCAGTTCTAGCCGAGGAACCCATTATGTTTAATTTCTTGCAGACAAACAAAAAAGCTGCCAGGCTTAAATTCGGCCTGGTTTTACTTATGACTTGCCTGGCTGCTCTTTTGTTAGTAGGAACCTTTTCGACTATTGCTCACGCCGATAACCCGGTTCCACCGGACAGCAGTCAAACCGTGACTCAAGCCGACCTTGATGGTGTAGACGTGATTGACACCGGACATCACCT
>JAYSYV010001076.1:0-3868 GCA_043727245.1 Chloroflexota bacterium
CGCAAACGCATTAAATACGGCACAAGAGGGCTGGGCAGTGAGTTTGAGTGAGATTAAAGCGGCTACTTCATAATTTTTGTTACGCCCTGATTGATAAGGAACCTTATAGGCTATATAATCATGTTATTCTGCGCCGGGTATGAATTGCCTGGACCCGGTTAAAAGTATAACTTCAATTAGCCTGTGTAGATTTAGAGGGATAGGGTTATGATTGTTTGCCCCCACTGCAAAACAGAGCAAATGAATGGAACAATGTTTTGTTCGGAGTGTGGTTGGGATTTGCAAACAGCCGCACCAAATGGGCGTGAATTTGATTTGGGTGAGTTATTCTCTACGCCAATCCCACCTCTCCCTGTATTGCCGCCGCCGCCCACCCCTATAACCCGCCGCTCGGCCACCAGTCCTAAAAAACCTATACCAGAGGTTAAAGTTTCAAATACGGCTCTCCCAACCACGCCGGACCAACCTGCTTATACTCCGTCGCCTGTGCCTGCCAATAATACACCGGTAAAAGCAGTCAGCCAACAACGGTGGCAGCCTGCTTTGAGTTTTATGGTTCTTAACACCGGGCGTTTAGTAGAATGTCCCAAAATCGAAAAAGTAATTATTGGGCGTTCCGACCCAACCCTGATCGACCTCCCGGATATTGACCTCAACCCGGATAAAGCCACCGAACTGGGGGTCAGCCGCCGCCACGCCAGTATTAACTTCCGAGGCGAACAGGTTTTCCTGAGCGACCTGGGAAGCACCAACCGCACCTTTATTAACCGCAAACCTCTCAAGCGCGGTCAGCCCTACGAACTGCACAATGGGGATGAAATCCGCCTGGGCAATATTATCTTAAAAGTCATTTTCAGTGAGGAACTCTCGCTTGGCTAAGCCGGGTTCCAAAAGGAGTAATCAGACGTGCCAAAAACTGTTATTTTACATATTCTAAATGAAGACCCCATTTTAGCCGATATGGAAGATTTACCCGACCCTAGCGCCCTATATTTTTCCTGCAATAACTTGCGAAAACGGGATGGTAAGCCGGTGACTTACCTGACACCCGGTGCTAAGACTATTCTTTTCCCCTGGAGCCGGATTAACTTCATTGAAATAATGGTCACGGCTGAAGAACGGCGTGAGGTAGTCGATTTCTTCCGGGAAAGCTAAATTGTATAAAATAAAGTAAGTCTATCCCGGTACTGGATAGACTTACTGGTAGGTTGGTTAGTGTAGAAAGTTAATAGTTTAGAATAAGGAGGAGTTTCGTTCCTGTAAAGTTCTCTTAAAAGTTCTCCTTATGAATAAATTATAGCTCCGCAATATTTCAAGATTGCGAAGCTAATGTTACGATGATATAAATTTTACTGATTAGAATGGAAACCGACCAGAATAGCCTTAGCTGGCTACCTCCGCCACCGTTCCCTCCGATTCGTTCCCGGTGATACTCCACCGACCTTGCTTGCGCTGCTTTTCCACAAGATAGCGCCTGGCCCGGCCATTGACCACATCCTTGGCATTCCGAATAGTCAGGGCCAACAATTCCTGGCTGTTGCGGCGGTCTTCGGCCTGTTCCGGTTTGGACAACTGGGTGGCAATTACCTTGTTAATCACCATATCAATTACCTGAAGCACTTCCTCGGTAATCGCCCGGTTATTCCAGCCATCGTAAACCGGCGTAACCATCACGCTATCAATCACCTCGCGGATGAGGGTCGGGTCGGGAGCGCCCTGCCGGGTTATCTCGGCCATCGCATCAAACAGGCGGAAAAGGCGTTCTTCCAGTTCCTCCTGGGCCAGGTCGGCGTAACCCACTCCAAACATCACCTTGAGCGAAGTTGCCGCTTGGTCAACCATTTTTTCTTCGTATTTTGAAATTAAGACCGGCAGGCTGGTTTCCATCTCAAATATGCTCCTATTAAAAGCTAAGACTATTTAATAATTCTGATGCCAAGTTTCGCGGCTACATCTTCAATCGAAGAGCCGTCCCGGTTGGGAGCGGTGCGCGGTTGGTGGTTATTCGAGGGATGTTCAGGGTTGCGGGCGGCCTCATCGGTGGGCCGCAAGATTGTCAGGTCGGGAAAGTCAGATAGAAGTGTATCGGAAAATTCCTGTTCGAGTTCCCCGGCCCCAGTTTCGATAAAATCCAGCGTATTTAGCAATTCAAGCATTTGCATAATATCTCTGAATTTCTCCATGCTCAACAAGACAGCCACTTCCTGGTTATTGCGCTCGATAACAAAATGGGTCTGGCCTGAGTCCAATTGGTCCAGGACCGTACCAAGTTGGGCGCGTAATTCGCTTACCGTTAATTTTTTTCCCATAACTGCATTACCTGCTAATTGGCTGCGCCGGTTAGCTATCTTTGCCCGCTTGCTTGCGCCGGATGGGTTCGGTTTCATCCAGCACCTCAAGAATTAATTGCAAGCGTTCAATCGCCTCCCTGGCCGTCTGGCGCATTCGGTTAAAGCTAACCAGGTCCAACTCCCTGGCCCAGGCCCGCATAGCCGTTTGGTCTACCTCCGGCCACTTGGCATCCTGCTGCATTCTTAGCTTTAACTTACGCACCGGGTCATTGCGGTGAATAGTTTTAGGGTCCAGCGCTGTACCGCTATCCTGGTCGGGTTGAAGTTCGGCGGCCAGTTTCTCGACATCAGCGGTCCGCAAAAACGGATTACCAGGCTTGCCGCCAAAAGTTTTCAGGCGGCCTTCCTCAACATACTTCAAGACTGCCAGGCGGTCACTTTTTAGAATAGCGGCGGCCTCAACCGCGTCCATATAAGCCAGACGGGGCCGGTTAGTTGGGATAGATGGGGTCGCTTTTGAACCAGAAATTTCGTTTGACATCGTTCTCGTGAAGTTTTTTGAAGAGTTTATCACACTGTTACGATATTTATAATAGCTTATATCAAACTAGCAAGCAACTTGAACCTGCGGCGTGAAACGTTGAAAGTGCAAAGAATCAGACGAGAGTCAAAGTAAAAGCTCTATTACGAATCTTAATTCACTACAATTACGTGTTACGTTTAACGAATCAAATGCTATAATGCCCTCAAGTGGCCTCAATCATAGTGCATAACAACATATAAAATGCTACCTATTCTGGTCTTAACTGGCGCATGGCTGGCCGGTATCTTTCTACAAGGCTGGCTAAATCTCCCGGTGGAAGGGCTTTATTGGGGTAGCGGTTTAAGCCTGCTGGTTGGGTTGGCCGGGCTGGTCTATGCCAGAGTTAAGGCCGGGCCGGTTAAAAGTATCAACTTCCCCATCATAGGGCTGGTCCTGGCAGCGGTGTGCCTGGGCGGGCTGCGTCTGAGCTGGGCGGCTCCTTCGGCTGGACCGGACAGCCTCCTTTATTACCAGGGCCAGGGTGAAACGGTCCTGACGGGCCTTGTTTCAGCGGAACCGCTCTATAACAGCCGCAGCGGAACCTTCCGGCTGGAAGCAAAGGATATTCGCCAGGCCAATTCGGAGCACCCGGTTCCGGTCAGCGGTGAAGTTTATGTGCGGACCGGGTCCAATATCGAGGTGCAGCGCGGCGACCTGCTGGAATTAACCGGGACGCTTTCTCAGCCAAAAGAAATAACTGGCGAAGACTTTCCGTACCGGGACTGGCTAAAACGGCAGGGCATTTATACCACCCTGGATTATCCCCGGCTTAAGCGGTTAGCGAAAGAGCAGGATTTCTGGCTGGGCCGTGGGTTTTACCAGCTAAACAAACAGGCCCAACAGGTCATAGGCCGTTTTGTACCGGGTGAAGAAGGCGGTTTACTGGCGGGGCTACTCCTGGGCGATAAAAGCGGCCTATCGAACCAGACGCGCCAGAACTTTTCTACCGTGAGCCTGGCCCATATCCTGGCCGTATCAGGCAGTAATATTTCAA
>JAYSYV010001077.1:0-1149 GCA_043727245.1 Chloroflexota bacterium
CCGGACGGCCAACCGCGTGAAGTTTACTGGCTGGAATACGAAGCTTATAAGGATGCGGCTGAAGAAGTGATGCGGGATATTGCCCGTCAGGTCGAAGAAAAATGGGGTCTGACCAGCCTGGCGATGGTTCACCGGGTGGGCCACCTGACAATCGGGGAACCGGCGGTCGGGGTCGCGGTTGGTGCGCCACACCGGGGTCTGGCTTTTGATGCTTGCGAGTTTGCGATTGACACGCTAAAAGCAACCGTGCCAATCTGGAAGAAAGAGTCCTGGGAAACCGGCGTGGAGTCGGGTCAAAGCTGGGTAGTTAATAAAGAGAGTGCTAAAGCAGAATAAAGAAGGAAAAGTTTATGGCAACCCAAGAAGAAAAAGACCTAAAAAAGCTAGATAAGGCCGCCCACAAAGAAGAAAAGCAGCTTGAGAAAGCTGAGGCTAAAGTCGAAAAGCGGCAGCGCAAAGAGGAAACAAACCTCAAAAAAATGCGGGTAAAATCGCTGATGGGCCGGGCTAAAGACGAACGTAAACCGGCCAAACGGGCCGCTAAACAGACCAACGCCGAAAGAAACGTTCGTAAAGCGGTTGACCGAGTTCAGAGCGTGCGAAAAAACTTTATGGGGCTGCCCCCGATACTCTGGCCGTTGACGCTACTAGTTTCCTATATCTGGTTCAAGAATACCTGGGAAAAAGAACGTCACTCTCGCGACCTGCGCGAAGCCCGCCGCTTTTTGAAGGAAACCCGCGACATCAGGTAAGTTTTTGGTTCTTATAATAATCTTAGGGTGATGCGATTATCCGCGAAAGGCAGCTCTTTCCGATTTGGAAAGGGCTTTTTCTTTTCATGGTTTAGGTTTTTTAAAAATCATTTTAGAACCCTTTTCTAGCTGTACCAAGACAAATAAAAGTTTAAGGTAGATGCAAATCCGGTTGGTAGCCTGCCGCTAATGTGCGGACTACCGAGGCCGGGGTAAGCACCTGAACTATAGCATCGGAGGGCCGGGTCAAGCGCTTTTGATAACCTGCCGGGGTCCATTCTAGCAAGGCATCTTCAAGAATAAGATAAGGTTCTGGCGTAGTGGGGAAGGTAATAAAGCAGCCGACAGGAAGGGTCGAAAGTTGGGCCGGGTAGGTGGCTTTATGGCGGGCTGGAGT
>JAYSYV010001078.1:0-1148 GCA_043727245.1 Chloroflexota bacterium
CCCGTGCCGTTTCAGGTTAGTACCGAACTCGAATTCTGCCGGGAAGAATTTACCCTGGCCCTGGAAGATTTAAAAAAGCTGCGGAACTCCCCCGGAATAATAATCGAGGGAACGGCTTTGCTGCCGCATTGTGTCGTGCCGCTCCTCACTCGTCCCCAACAGGCTATCTGGCTGGTACCGACCGCCGAATTTCAGCGCAAATACTATCCCTTGCGCGGCAGTTGGCCGCAAGAGGTGGTCCGGCCTACCAGCGGCCCTGCCCGGGCCTTCGAAAACTGGATGGAGCGGGACGTACGCTACGGCCGGATTGTAATTAAAATTGCCAGGGAACTGGAACAAAGGGTTATCGAAGTAGACGGACAACAGACGCTCGAAGAAAATTTAAGGGCCGTTGAAGAATATTTACAACTGGAAACGTTGAGCGTAAAATGAAGTTATACCAAGTACGGATGAATACTTGTCATTCCGTGTCGCACGGCGCGAAGTCGAGGAATCTCAGCGCCGTTGGCGAATATCCGTAACAATGTCCAACGAGCCAGAGATCCTTCGCTACGCTCAGAATTACTATTGTAGAGTTCCTACGCGTACTTAGAACCTATCTCAAAAGGTCAATTCTTAACAACTAACAAGTTCAACGGCTGATAAAAGCCGTCTACTGAGATAGGTACTTAGTATAAGTAGTAGTTACAATTGGTATTGATTACTCCGTCAACTAAATCCACTCTCTTTTTGACTGGCGCGAGTAACCAAAAAGCCTACTATTTTTTTAAGCTAAAGGACTTTTTATATTTACATCTTTAGGAGTGGATAAAAGAACCAAACAATTCTTGGTAGTCGGTTGCAATTTAGATAGTTTGAACAAAGACTGTAACTTGACGCTGGTGGGGTCAAAACTGACTAAAAGGTTACTGCTAAACTTGCTTTCCCTTTGCCTTACTTCTTTCCATAATAGCTTTCCTGCTTCTAAATAGCCCGGCTTATACCACACCCGGCTAACCTGACCGGTCTTCAAAAGCCCGTCTTTAGGATAGATTTTCAAAACCTTATTCAGCAGTTGAATTGCAGCAGGAGCATCTACCACCTTTACATCAAAAAGCTGGTTCAGGTCAAATATGCCCATACCGGCCACAATCTCACCATTAGGACCA
>JAYSYV010001079.1:0-1148 GCA_043727245.1 Chloroflexota bacterium
TAACAGCCGGAGTGCAAATTAGTATGGACGGGCGAGGTCGAGCCTTAGATAACATATTTGTAGAACGGCTCTGGCGCAGCGTCAAGCAAGAGGGTGCGCCCGTAAAGGGTCTTAACGCCAGTGAGATTGTTAGTAGCAATCTTGCTTCCTGTGGATAAGGAAGCTACTCAGTGCCTTACCTCAAAAGTGAAAACTTGCGAGGGAACATAGCACGGCATCAGTAAGGGAAAACAATGGTTCCAGCCAACCGGAGGGTTTCTCAGAGTAATTTCGACATGGTGAAGGCTAAACTGCTTGAAGCTCAGAACCGAGTGGGGCAATTTGAACCGGGTGAGCAGGCTGGTGACACTCACTCTTGGCCTAACATTTCATTGGTATTCGTAATGAATGTTCCCTCCAGGCCAACACACCCTCGGTAAGAGGATAAAGGTTTGAACGAGCCACCTAAATCGAAAGCATCTGGCCTAAGACTAAACGGGGATAGCCCGTGTGTAAATGCCGCTGTGTTAGGCAGTAGGCTATGGAGACAGCTCCTGAATATTACGCCAGGTTACGGAGGTTTCGTAGTAGTCGTGAGAGTAACGCCTCATCACGGAGAATTGGAAAGCAATTCACAGGGCGAAGGAAACCAGGTTCTTCATTTGCAAGTCGAAAAGGAGGAGCACTTAGTGCCAAAACCAAAAATTCTACTTGCAATACTTAGCAACAGCTAAGGAAAGAAGGGCTGGAAAGCCGCGATACAAGGAAACTTGTAAGTCCGGTTTGGAGGCGAGGGCAGTGAAACCTAAAACAGCAATGTTTCAAGGCGCACGGCCCTTAGCCTACGTGTGTATTTAAATGAATTTGAAAGCCCTAAAGAGGCCAGGCAAATCATAGGTGAATATATCAAGTTTTACAATGAAAAGAGACCGCATCAGTCTTTAGATTACCGAACCCCTGCAGAGGTTCATTTTGAAAAAGTAGCAACTTCTACGATTGAATAGGACTGGAAAGCGTTTGTTTTGAATATGTTAAAGTACTTTTGAGAAAGGAGTAACTCACCTTATTTTTCCTAAATCTGAGTCTTGACAATTGGGTCCACCATAATGATCAAAACCGACACTGTGAAGAAGCGTTAAAACTCAGTAAAGAAATAAATTATAAAGAAG
>JAYSYV010001080.1:0-3858 GCA_043727245.1 Chloroflexota bacterium
GGATAACCAGACCGCCGCCGGGGAAGCCGATTTAGTGATTTTAACGGTTCATTACGAACACCTGGTGGACCTGCTGGCGCAGCTTAAAGCCGAAACAAGCGGCAAGATTGTGGTCAGTACAATTAACCCGCTGACTTTCGCCGGTGGTAAAGCCGGGCTGCTGCCGGTAGCGGCCAATTCGGTGGCTGAACTGGTTCAGGAGCATTTGCCGGAGGCCAAAGTCACGGCTGCTTTTAATACGGTCAGTGCGGCCCTCCTGAGCAACCTGGAAAAACCCTTAGACGAAGATACTCTGGTGGCTGGTGACGATAAAGCGGCCCGCTCGGAAGTGGCGGTGCTGGCAAATGCTATTCCAGGGCTACAGGGAGTTGAGGCCGGTCCGTTGCGGATTGCGAAATACCTGGAAGAAATGATAGTGTTAATCATCAGCCTGAACCGGGTCCATAAAGCGCAGACCGGCTTTCGGGTGACAGGGTTGAACGAAGCGTAGAACGTTAAAGAGGAGAAATGGAAGTCCAAAAAGTTTGGGTCATTGTGCCGGTTAAAACGCTGGCGGAAGCCAAATCGCGTCTTTCGCCGGTCTTAACGACCGCCCAACGCCGCCAACTGGCTTTTCAGATGGCCGACCATACCCTTTCCACGTTAAATTTACTGCTAAAGAAAGGTCTTATCGCCGGGTTCGTGACAGTCAGCCGCGACCCGGTGGTAAAAAGCCTGACCCACAAATACAACGGGGTTTTCTTACCGGAAGGACTGGCGGCTGATTCTCAAAACTCGGCTCTGAACGCCGCCCTCACGCAGGCCGCCCGCTGGTGTACGGCAATGTACTCTCCCACCGCCTTATTGATTCTACATTCAGATTTGCCCTTCTTGCGCCTGGAAGACCTGGCAAAGTTGCTGCGTCAGGCTCAAACGCCGTCGGAGCAACCTTTAGCCATTCTCAGCCCGGACCGGCGGGGGCGAGGCACTAATTGCCTGCTGCTGCGCCCGCCAGACCTGCTGGATTTCGAGTTTTTATTCGGGGAAAATAGCTTCTTCAAGTACCAGAATATTTTTCTGAATAACAAAGGGCTGCACCCTATAATTTACCCCCTGCCTAACCTCGGCTTTGACCTGGACTATCCCGAAGACCTGGCAGTCCTGACCAGAACCCAAACGAGCCAGGGCTGCGAATCTACCGCTATATAACGTTCAAGTCAGCTAAATCCTGGGCAATACTGGCCTGGTTATTCCTCCTCATCCTCGAAAACAATTTCATCATACAATTCAGCTACGGTCAGCGTAATTGTACCGGCGGGAAGTACCAGGCTTAAACTCTCATCGCGAGAGAGTAAGGGCGCGGGCTGTAGCCAGCTTTCTAAATCGGACCGCTGGTAGTAAATCACTTTGACTTGCTCGGAGTCAATCATAACGTAATAAAGTAGGCTGGAAATAGTTTGATAATTCTCCAGCTTAACACTCCGGTCGTAGTTTCGGGTTGAGGGGCTTACCACTTCAAACAAGACTATTGGATTAGCCAGGGTATTACGGTCGCCCTCAAAAAATTCCAACTCGCCACAAACCACGCTGGTATCGGGATAGGTAATAAAACTATCCTCGCCTGGCCCTTTATTTCGCCTGCGCTTGCCTGTAGAAAAAGGCGGAGAAACCATTCCCACTTTCAAGTCGCTATTGAAAGCCCGGCAACCTTTGCTACGGAGTTCGCGTTTCAACCCGGCAGCCAGGTTAAAAGCTATCTGGCTGTGTTCGGGGCTACCCCCGGTCTTGTTGTAAACATGGCCCTTTAAGTATTCATGCTTTTCCTCGGAATGTTGCTCCTCCCAGAGGTACTCCTGGACAGTGTAAAACTGCTGATGGGGTTGCGCCACGACTACTTCCTTTCTTCAAAAACATTCGCCCGAACAATCTTAGCATAAATTTGAGCTGAATCATGCTCTTGTTTATCACGTAACTTGCCGCTAATAAGCTTTGATTTGGCCTCTAACCTTGTCATATAGCCTTTTCCTTTGGGTTGGGTTGGGTTAATTTCTATTTCGGGCTTGCCGGGTTATTTTACATCGAAATTTTCTCCCTTTGAAAATCTTACCGTCTGCCCACATTTCAAGGTCTTATAGCTGGCAAAAGGCTCAGAAAACTCCAAAAATGAGAAATTTCCCTGACAAACTAAATAATATTAATTCAATGTTTGATTTTCATAACATTTCTACAATAAGTACTTGACAGGATTGAAAATATGTGGATAATAGGGAGTGTAAGTAAACATTATTAAAACTAGAGTTAATAATCTTTAGGATTTTACTCTAAAAGCTGAAGGAAATTCAGCCAGGTCTGAAAGAGGAAGTAATGGCAACTATTAAACACAACGTAAGCGGGCTTTGTCCGATTTGCAGTGAGCAAATGTACATTGAGCGCTTACATTGCGAAAACTGTGATTCGGCCCTGGAAGGCCGCTTCAACCTGGGGCCGTTTCAACGTCTGTCGCCCGACCAGCTACAATTCCTGGAAGTATTCATTCGCTGCCGGGGCCAGAACAAAGCCGTCCAGGAAACTCTCAATATTTCCTACCCGACCGTCGTTAAAAAATTAGACGAATTGATCCTGGGTATGGGCTACGAGCCGGAACCGGTGGCCGACCGGAGGCGTGAAATACTGGAAATGTTGAGTCAGAATAAAATCAACGCGGCTCAAGCCCAGCAATTGTTAGCCGCCCAAATCAAACCTACTGACGCGCCCGAAACTCGCCCGGTCGGTAGTATACAAGGGAGAGAATAGTCATGGCTGATGAGCAGAAGAAAGAACAGAGCGCCCAGGAGAAAGAAACGCGCCAGTACGAACAGGTCATACCGGTAAATGCTTCCAAATTGGAATTGGTAAAAATTAATAATATTACCGGCAAAACCTTTATCTCCGGTGGTCCGCCGGGACGGATTACTATACGGATTACTATTCGATCCGCTAACTCCGGTGCGTTTAACTACTCGCCGGCAGTCGAATTTAAACAGGATGGGGCCGTTATAGATATTAGTTCTATCCCCAACTCCTGCCCGGATTGGGTAGTTAAAGTGTTGAAGGGCTTCCAGGATGCCGAAATCCCCGGCAAATGGGTCTTCGACTCGGAGGCAGCCGACAAATGGGCTTATCATGGCAAGGGGTGGAAGGGTGATGAGGCCGAGTGGCCAAACCCGGACGAGGAAGATTTAAGCCAGGAAATGCGGCAAGCCCAGCGTGAAAAACGTCAGCACGAACGCGAAGAACCTCAGCGGGGGCGTGAAGCGCACCAACGGGAACGCGAAGAACGCCAGCGTATGCGTGAAGAACGCCAGCGCATCCGCTACGAAGTACGGGAAAGTAACCGCCAGGCCAATGAAGCAGCCCGGCATGGCCGGAATTTCTGGAGTAACCTGGAAGAAGGGCTGGAGCCGTTCGGAGAAATCTTTAACAGCGTCGGACACACTCTTTCTCAGGTGTTCAGCAGCCCCGATGACCTTTATATCGAAATCCCGGCCAATATCGAACTGGAAGCAAAAAGCATTTTGGGTGGGCTGGAAATATCCAATATGACCGGCTTTTGCACCATTAAGAACACCAGCGGCGCTATTACCCTGAAGCGTCTGAGTGGTGGAGTACGAGTTAAAGGCATCAGCGGCAAAGTCGAAGGGCTTGAATTGGGTGGCAGGGCCGAAATTAAAGTCACCAGTGGCAGCGTCGAATTGACCAATTGCCGGTTGAACGGGTTGGATTTATCGGTAAGCAGCGGTCGCATCCTGGTTGAAACCACCCTGGCCGGACCGCCTGACGGTGATTATAAAATCAATACTTCTACCGGGGGGGTAAAACTATTTTTGCCCCGCGAAAGCC
>JAYSYV010001081.1:0-1146 GCA_043727245.1 Chloroflexota bacterium
GTCGGTTTCGTGCCATAAACCAGGGCGATACCATCGGTAAATTTCGTGCCGAGGGCGCTCTGTCGTCCACCGGGAATATACTTCTCGTTGGAAACAATCTGGGTCATGCTTTTGAGGGCTGCAACAACTGTCGGGTCGGTAAATTTAACTTTGCCGGTGACAAACAGGTCGGTGTACATTTGCAGACCGGCCTGGCGCAGATAGATATTCTCAAACCAGTCGGTCAAAGTCCAGCTATCGCCGCCGCCAATGGCCCAGGGCTTTTTACCAGCCGCAACGTATTTGTCACTGATAGCAACCAGTTCGTCCCAGGTTTTGGGTAATTCCACACCCAGAGTTTTGAGCGAAGCCGGTTTGTACCACACTGTACTCTTGGAGTTAGCTTTAGCAATCAGGCCATAGAGCTTACCATTGACCGTACCGAGGTCTTGCCAGGCTTTGCTGTAACCGGCGCTCAGAGCTTCCGGTTTCAGGCCCATATCGGTCAGGACTTTAAGCGAACCATCCTTAACCAGGTCATTCATAACGCCGGGGCGAGGAATAATCGCCAGGTCTGGCGGATTGCCGCTGGCGAGCCGGGTCCGAATAGCCGGTACAAAGTCGCGCGCACTTTCAAAAGTCAATTTAGCGCCAGTGCGTTTGTTGAAATCGTCCAGTACCTTCTGGAAGGCTTCCTGCTCGGCTCCGCCCCACAGGGACAGAATAGTCGCGGTTTTACCATCCAGTTTAGGCAAGGTCAGGGCCGGGCCGGTCCCGGTACTGGCGGCAGTTGTAGCCCCAGTGGCCGCCGTTGTTGCCCCAGTGGCCGCCGTTGTTGCTACAGCCGCCGCTGTTGTTGCCGCCGCAGTCGTACCTGCCGCCGGGGCCACTGTAGGAGCGGCTGTGTTATCACCGCAGGCCACCAGGGCCAAAGTTAATATAAGAAACAAAGCTACTAAATAATTTGTTCGCTTCACCGATTTCTCCTCCTCATCGAGTAATTGAACAACAGAGAGTTTAAGTTATAACAAGATTCATCTTTCCAAAAGCAAATTCTTTGCCCTGCAAAAACTCGGATTGAATCGCCTTTAAAAATAGTCGGGTAGTTTGCGAACGTTCATTAGTGAATCGCGGTTCTACCAGGCTAATATCCTGAGTTTGACTACG
>JAYSYV010001082.1:0-1146 GCA_043727245.1 Chloroflexota bacterium
AAAGCTTTATCGCGGGCCTGGTCCGCCGTCAGCTGCGGCGTGACACTCAGTTTCAAGTCGGGCAGCAGTTCGCCACCGGCTGACACTACCTGCTGGTTCTGGTCAACCTGAACGATAATCTCCCCGGCGATAACCGGGATGCCCTGGTAAACCTGCTGGTAACGAACAAAGTTATAGCCCCGGTCGGCAGCCATAATGCGCATGACGTTTAGTTCCTGGGCCTGGTCGGTCAGGCCAAACAGGGAACCATATTCCACCAGAAAATTCCGGGTAGCGGTTTCCGGGGTAGCATTTGCCGTCAGAGTGGCTGACCGGGCCACGGGTACACCGGGTTCGGTACTTAAAAAGCGAACCTTGCCGGTCAGGTCGTGACAGACAATCGTGGCTTTATCTGCGGCGGCGTTTTGCAATTGATTTAGCAGGGACTGGTTAGCAGCGTTAAGGCCAAATCCCTTGCCGGTCTGGCAATCGCTGGTGGCCGCTTGAAGGGCGGACTGAACTATAGCCTGGTTAGTACTGGCTGGCTGGGCGGCGATAGCCGGATCAATTGAAGCTAAAACGAGTTGGGAAATCAGTAGCATAACCAATAACACGCTTTGTAAGATTCGTGGCGTTCGCATTAATTATTACCTCACAGGATTGAGGTTTGTAAGAAATTAGCCCTGAGAAGACAGAGCCAGACCTGGTTGGAAGGACTTTGCTGCTTTCTTACAAGCCGAGTTTCAAGGTTAATACTTTTATAAGATGAGTAATTAAATTCTAACATAGAATTGAGTAAAATCAAAGAAATCAAGGAAATCAATCCGGATCAGTTAAAAACCCTGTTTATTGGAAGCGGTGTTTACCTGATATAAACATTATCTTTTCTGTTAATTAACACTAGCTATACAAAAAACCATTGACATATCAATGAACGAGTTATAAAGTGTAATTATTGATTGATATGTCAATGATTGTGAAGAAGACAAACCGGGTTATAAAAATGAGCGCAAAGTTACAAGAAGCTAATAATAATAACAACAAGCCTTTACCGATCTGGAAGCGCCTAACCATGTCGCACCGCTGGGCCGGTGACGCCGAAGTACCGTTGATGATGCGCCTGGGCCGGACCAGCCACCTGGTCAGCCAGGCTCTTGAGCAGGCTCT
>JAYSYV010001083.1:0-1145 GCA_043727245.1 Chloroflexota bacterium
AAGGTCAGCCAAAGTTGAACCTGTTACAAGCTAAAAATGACCTGTTAAGCTAGACCCCAGGTTTGAAGGCAATTTTACAGGCGGATACTGGCCGGAGAATCTTAAAGACCCCTTGCGGTTGGAAGGGTTATATTTCTGGAAGGCCTGGTAAGCAGCCGCTAATTTTAAGCGGTTCAATCCGGTTTTGGAGAAGTAAAAGAGGCTGTGATAAAAAGGGCGGCGCTTTTGAGAGCCCCGGTTGAGTTCGAAAATATGGGGGATGTGGGCGAAATATCAAAAGCAGTCATGATTGGCTCAAAAAGGGTTATGTGATACTGAATAAGCACAGGATTAATATAAGTTATAAACTAAGGCCCGTCAATCTCTTTAAGAGGGTGTGAAAACTTTCAAATTTGATACAATGATTAGCAGACTACGATAAGCCGAGGTAGGTGCGATTAGTTCAGGTAGCAAACAAAATAACCGGGGAAGAAAGAGCAGGTCAGCCAGAATGCAAGCAGACGTGGTGATTGTCGGGGCAGGGATTGTTGGTAGCGCCTGTGCCTATTATTTAGCCAGAGGCGGTTTGCGAGTTTATATCCTGGACCGGGGGAGTATCGCCAATGGAACCAGCGGGTCAGGCGAGGGTAATGTGCTGCTTTCGGATAAGCTGCCCGGCCCGGAAATGGAACTGGCAAAGCTGGGGCGGCAACTCTGGGAGGAATTAGCCGGGACGTTACCGGACGACTTTGAGTTCGAGCCGAAAGGCGGGATTGTAGTGGCGGAAACCGAGGCCCAACTGGCAAATATGGAGGCCACTATCGCCGGGTTGCATGCAGCGCAGGTGTCAGTTGAGCGGCTAAGTCCGGCTGACCTGGCGCGGGAAGAGCCTTTCCTGGCCCGTGATTTACCGGGAGGGCTGTACTTTCCGCAGGATGCCCAGGTTCAACCGATGCTGGCCTGTGCCGCGCTGGTCAAAGCGGCTAAAACTTTTGGGGCAGTCTTTTTGCCGCAGACTGCCCTTTTGAAGGTGGAACTGGATAGCCGGGGCGCGGTGCAAGCGGCCCTGACCGAAGCGGGTCGGATTGAAACGCCCCGTCTGATTAACGCAGCCGGGCCGTGGAGTTCGCAACTGGCCGAAATGGTCGGGCTGGATTTACCGGCCA
>JAYSYV010001084.1:0-3857 GCA_043727245.1 Chloroflexota bacterium
TTTAATTATTGCTATTTAGGGCTGAGTCTTGCTATGCTTGGCATGTTAGTAGCCCGCTTTACTCTAGGCTACTGGGTGGCTTAGTATGCCAAAGTAGTCAATAGAGTGATTTGGCGAATTTTTACAGAAGCAAGACTTAAAGAGGGATAATTTTAAATGGAAGCAATTCAAAGTCTGACCGGTACAAATCAATTCTTGTTTAATAGCCTGGCCCAGACCGTTTCGGTGGGTGCATTGTTGCCGATAGCCGTTTTAATTATTTTGCTGCTGCTGATTGTCGTACTGGCTTATCGGGCTTCGCTCAAGAATGTAAACCGGCCCAAAATGCGGAGTAAAGCGCCAGGTCTGAGTGAGCAAAACGAGCAACTTAAAAAAAATCTGGCCGAAATCCAGGCCCGTAACCAGACCGACCTTGACCAGACCAGGGCTATTCTGGAACAGGCTAAAGCTTCAGGCGATCAGGTGGTAAATGAAACCAGGGAAGGCGTGGTCCGGGCGACCAGAGAAGAAACGGCACGGGTCCGAGCCGATATTATCCGGGCCAGAGAGGAAAATTTAACCGAATTGCGCCTCGAAGGAGCTAAATTAGGTCAGGACGAGCCGCCGCAGAAAAATCCCGGTAGCTCTAATCCAACCTGATAGGAGCCTCGATTTTCACTCCTTGCGGGTTAGTGTTTGCCTCTAGTTTTCCCTGGATAAGGCGGTGTATCCGTTCGGCCAGGCTGCGCCAGGTATAAAGGTCCAATAGTTTATCTTCACCGGCCCGCCGCTCTGCCGGAGATTCTTGCAAAGCCAGCTCGATTTGCTCCACGAACTCGGCTGGAGTGTTGGCAACATGAACCACCGGACTATAAAGTGCCTGCACATCCTGGATAGGTGTCGAAACCACCGGCTTATGAGCAGCCATATATTCCAGGACTTTGGTCGGGCTGAGGTAGCGGGTGGCGTTGTTCAAGACGAAAGGCAGCAGGGCCACGTTAAAAAGGGCCAGGTAGGCAGGCAACTCGTCGTAACTTTTCATGCCAGGGTAGTATAAATTAGCGGCCAGGGGCAATTCTTCCTTACCGATACGGGAGATTGGGCCTACGATTACCAGGCTCCAATCAGGCCGGACCTGGGCGATATAGGCCAGCAACAGCAGGTCTACCCGGTCGTCAATCACGCCATAGTAACCTATTATCGGGCGGTTCAAGCCAGTCAATTCGCGGGGAACCTGGAAATGGGTCGGGCTGGCTGCCGGAGCGAAATGAGCCACCTCAACTCCGCTGGGGAAAAGATAGGTCTGAGAATTAGAAGATAGCTTATCCTGGTACAGGCTGGTACATCGGGCAAAGACAAAATCGGCCTGGGCCAGCAGAATTTCTTCGTTTTCGAGCAAATCCGGGGTGGCTTCTTTAGAGTCCGCCAACGGCTCCAGCACATCGTAAATAAGCAGACTATGCGAGATAACCTGGGCAAAATCCAGGCCCAGCGGAGTATAGAACCAAAGCACCGGGTCGGAAAATCCTTCGCGCCAGAGATATTCCAGCAGAAGTTTGGAGTAAGTAGCCTGGGTTAGCGGGTCGCCGTGACCAACCCAGCCAGGTTTAGTCACGGGTTGAATCAGCCGGAGGACCGTCACATCGGTGGCGGTATGACCGGGCAAAGCTTCCAGGTAAGGTTCGCTCAGACCGGGCCGGGCAACCGGTTCCTCAACAAAAAGAACCCTTCCGTATTCGGATAAGCAAGAAAGCAAGTGTTGAGGTCGTTGCCACACGAAATCCCATCTTACAGGGCTTATACAGACAATATCACCCAAATTTGTTACCTCGCTATTCTATGATATTCAGTTTTCAGGCTGATTCGTAACCAATCCTGGTAACAATAGGCAAGATGTTTAATAGTATCAATACTATACTTTTTCAGACATCACAAAAAAATCCCTTAAAGTTTACCAATTACTGTTCTACTTATTACACATCCCATGTCATTCGTCAACTGTTCTCTTATTTTATTCCCCGACAATCCCTCTTATTGATACACAAAGTCAGAAAGTAGCCAATGGTCAGTAGCCAAAAACGGAAACTCAGTTTGTCCATGCCGGGTCAGAATGATACAATTAATCCAAATTGATGAATGATTAAGAAAAAGGAGCTGTAGCCCTCGTGAAAAGGAAAGTGATTGTAGTAAAACTGGGCGGAAGTACCCTGGGCGGGCAGACTGCCACCGGCACGCCCGATACGACCCTGGAAGATATTCTAAAATTGGCCGCCGAAGGCATAACCGTGGTGCTGGTCCACGGTGGCGGAAATGCCATCAATGGCTTACTAAAACAGTTGGGCCAGGAACCACGCTTTCTGAACGGGTTGCGCGTAACCGACCGGCCCGCCCTGGACGCGGCCCTGATGATGCTGCGCGGTCGCATAAACGCCGGGTTGGTTACAACCATTAACCAGGCCGGGCAAAGCCGGGGCATCCTGGCTGTAGGACTGTGCGGCCTGGACGGGCGTTTGCTGGAAGCTCGCCGGGAAACCGCCCGCGGCGATATTGGGCTGGTCGGGGAAATCACGGCAGTCAACCCGGCGGTACTTGAAATGCTTCTGGAAAAAGGTTACTTGCCGGTAATTGCGCCTATCGCAACGGCTGTAGACGACCCGGCAGTCGGGATGTACAACATCAATGCCGATAATGCCGCCTCGCACCTGGCCGCCGCTCTGCAAGCCGATGCCTGCGTCTTTCTGACTGATGTCCCCGGCGTGCTGAACCGGGAGAAACAAACTATTCCGCACCTGGACCGGGCCAGTGTGGGGAAGCTGGTGGAAGAAGGCGTTATCTCAGGTGGGATGATTCCAAAAATCGGGTCGGCGCTCAAAGCCCTGGAAGGTGCAAAAAGAGTGTTGATTATTGACGGTCGCCCGGCTAACGCGCTTTACCAGGCCGTGACCGAAGCCGAGCTTAAAGTAGGGACTGTTTTTACAGCCTGAGTTTCAGATGGAAATTGTACTTTACCAGGACCATTACGAATTTCATTTCCGGGCCGGGCTTCGTCCGGCCCAACTCGCCGAGTTTTTGAATATGCTGCCACTGGGTTTTCAGTTTAAACGCTGGCCGGAAGACCAGTTTTACGACACCGAGCGTGGGCCGGGGGTCTTTTCGCTACACCTGAAAAACTCTCCGGCTCACGACAAACCTATCCCGGCCAGCCATGCTAACTATTTCATCCGGTGGACCGTCCGCGCCAGGGAAGGCGACCTCTACCGGCAAGCCGTCGGGTTGGCCGGTGAATTGAACCGGGAACTGGAAACGCGCCTCTGGCTGGTGGATGACCGGGGAAAGATAAATAATCGTAGAACGTAAAACCTTAAACGTTGAATGAAGGAGAAAACGTAAATGGGAAACCCTAAAACGTACTGTTAAACTTGCTATATACGTCATAACAGTAACCTGTGTTTGTCCCACGTTTAACGTTTAACGTTTAACGTTCTACGTTTCCCACCCAGTAATAATATCCAGCAGCACCGGGTAAACCAGCGCGGAATGGTCAACCTTGGCGTTAGGGTCAATAATGTCGTGTGGTAGCTTCTGAGAAGCCTCAAATCCAAAGGTTTCTACCTGCCCGGTAGAGTTCGCCTGCCACAGTTGGACCAACCGCTTGACCAGTCTGTTATTTACAATAATATCGGAAGCGTTACTCACTACCACTATCCGCTGACAGGCCGGGCCGGATTTACGAGCCGCCTGAAACACGGTTATGCCCAACCGGAAGAACTGGGCCGCTGCATGGGAAGAATTCTTAATCTGGACATAAGGCGGCGCGACGGCCTGGTTTTCGGCGGTGCGGAGATTGTAGACGTTGGGCAGGCGCATCATTAATTTCG
>JAYSYV010001085.1:0-1145 GCA_043727245.1 Chloroflexota bacterium
ATGCCCGACTTTATCGGTATTTACGATAAAATGACCTGCCGCGAGTACCTGGGATTTTTCGCTGCGGCTTATTTTATTGACGTGAAACGCCGCGACTCCCTGATAAAAGACTTGCTGGAACTGGTGGACCTGACTGCGAAAAAAGATGCTTATATCGAAGGGCTTTCGCGGGGCATGACGCAGAGGTTGGCCCTGGCTCGGACTTTAATTCACGACCCAAAACTCTTGATACTGGACGAACCGGCCAGCGGCCTTGACCCACGAGCCAGGGTCGAGTTGCGAGAATTGGTCAAAGAATTGAGCCGCATGGGCAAGACTATCATTATTTCTTCGCATATCCTGACCGAGCTGACCGAAATGTGTTCGCACGTGGGCATAATCGAGCGGGGCGTACTGCTGGCCTCCGGCAAGGTCAGCGATATTATGGAGAAACTCAACCAGCATTTGAAGCTAGTAAAATTGCGGGTGCGGCCAGTGAAACCAGAAAAAATCGAGTTGCTTAAGGCCGTTCTTTTGAGCGGGCCGGGGGTTAAAGCCGCCAGACCGCTGGAAAGTCAAAGCCAGAGTCAGACCGACTGGGAATTGCAAGTCGAAGGCAGCGAGGTCGAACTCAGCCAGCTATTGCGCTATCTGGTCGAAAAAAATATTCCGCTTTTTAGCTTCTCCGAACAGCCGACTAACCTGGAGGAAATATTCCTACAAGTTACCAGGGGATATGTGTCTTAACCAGGCTCTAATTGTTAGAAGAATGTTAAATCTGCCTTTCGCTATTGCTAAATAGGTTTAGAGCAGGTTAGAATAAAGCTTCAAACCTTGCCGGGTGGAAGGTTTGTTCTATTTATCGCCAAAATATCCCATAAGCAGGAATATATTTATGGCCGGGCATATTTTGCCGCAACCGAACACGGGGTTTCGCCTGGAAAAGCTGCCCCGGTTAATCGCCGGTAGCTGGCAATCGTTGCGCTACAATCCCATTATTATAAAAGAATTGCGCTACCGGATGCGAAGCTGGCACGGGTTAGTTGACCTTGCCACTTTTAGCTTTCTGCTGGGCGGTTTTGGCCTGATTATGTACAATGCCTACCAGAACAGCAATCGCTTATACAGCTCCAACAGTTATACTTACAATATCTATGCTTCCAGCC
>JAYSYV010001086.1:0-1145 GCA_043727245.1 Chloroflexota bacterium
GCACTTCGGTAGCGGTGCTGGGGGCTACCCTGACACCCTATCAATTCTTCTGGCAGGTCCAGGGCGAAACCGAAGTCCAACGGGATGGCTCGACCGACCAGAAGATTAAAAACGCTTCGGTAGATATTGCCAGCGGGGTCATCAGCGGCAACCTGATAGCGTACAGCATCATTGTCACAACCGCCGCTACAGCCTTTGTCCAGCACAAAGAAATTAATACGGCTGCCGATGCCGCAAATTTGCTGGAACCTTTAATTGGAGTCTTCAGTAAATATCTGGTGGGGATAGGTCTAATTGGGGCCGGGATGATCGCTATCCCGGTTCTGTTAGCCAGCACTTCTTATGCTGTAGCCGGGAGTTTCGGCTGGCCGTCCAGCCTGTCCAAAAAGCCCTGGCAGAATGAAGGCTTTTACCTGATATTGACGGTAGCCTTGCTGGCTTCGCTGGTGGTGGCATTCCTGGGGTTTGAACCACTGCAACTGATGTTCCTGGCAAATATCCTGGCTGGACTGCTGGCCCCTATCCTGTTGGTCTTTATCCTGTTCGTGGGCAATAACGCCCGGATAATGGGACGACACCGCTTCCGCTTCCCGACCAACCTGGGCATCGGCCTCGGAGCTTTTATCTTGTTCTCAGGGGCCGGACTGCTTTTATTCGGTCTTTTGAACGGTAGCCAGTAGCCAGTTTTCATTAGAGGAATTTTTAGGCCAGTAACAAGGTTAAATCTTTATATAAACTGGTTATCACAAAGCTCTAACCTGATCTTCCAACTACTGGCTACTATTCTTCAAATACTCATCGCGCAAGTGGTGATAATGTCCGGCGCTAGTATTGACCGCTTCCAGGGCGGCCCCGGATAGAGGCTTTTTTACTACTGCCGGGATACCGGCTGCCAGGTGGCCTTCCGGCACTCTGAAGTAAGCGCCCACTACCGCCCCGGCGGCGACCATGGCCCTTTCACCGATTTCCGCCCCGCCCAGCACTACCGCGTTCATGCCGATTACGGCGCTCCGGCCAATTCGGCAACCTTCCATTGTGACGGAATGACCAACCGTAACGTCCGGCCCTACCTCGGTCGGACCGTCATCCTCGTTAGTATGCAAGACTGAATTGTCCTGAATATTAGCCCCGGCCCGGACGATAAT
>JAYSYV010001087.1:0-11590 GCA_043727245.1 Chloroflexota bacterium
GCCATAATCAAGGCTTCGGCGGGACCGCTAACTACCTGGCCCTCCCCGGCTTGCCAGTCCTGGTCGGTAGTCTCAAACTTCAACCCGGCCTGTTTTTTAGCCTGCCGCTGGGTCGGACCGTTCAGTATCATTCGCAACCGGGCCGGGTTCTGCATTCGTTGGCGGTTTTCTCCCAGCACCCAGCGCACATCTTGCTGGTGAATCCAGTTATCCCACAGGAACATGCTCGATACAAGTTTGGTGAGCCAGTTTGGTTTGACGGACGCTTCAAATTCATGCAGTAGTTCAGCCGTAGGAATTTCTTTTCGTTTATTTACGATCTTTTGATTGCCTTTGTGTTCACTCCCAGACCTGATGTAGGTCCATAGCTCATTCTGACTGGCGGCAACGTGGGCCACTACGTCCCGGACCCGCCAGCCTTCGCACAGGCTGGGTTTATCCCACTCCCAGACCTCTAAGTGCTGGCAAAGCTCCAACAATTCCTGGCGGTCAGCGGCTAACTGGGCGATAACTTCCTGTTTAGATGGTTTAGTATTTTTTTCTGAAACAGTCATTTTAACCTTTTATCTGGCGTTATAGTAGCATTTGAGAAAATTATAGCATGGTTTCCGAATTTATACTTAACATAAGTCTGAAAATTGACAACCCCTTTTCAGCTTCTTATACTCTTTTGAAACCGGGCCGCCCGGTAATGCAGTTTAAGCAAAAGGAAAGCCCGTCCCGTATGAGCAACCCGCCTTCGCCCCAACCAGGCCGTCCCTCTCCCAATTCTGGCAGGATTCTATCTAACCGCCCTGCTTCGCCCGGACACGCCCCGGCCCCGGTGGTCTATCGCTATACCCAGGAATTCCGGCAGAAATGGCAAACCGGCGCGTTCCTGGCTTCCTGGGGACCGCGCCTGGTCGCTTTGCTGATTGATTTAGGGGTGATTGGGATTCCTTTTAACCTGCTTTACAACTTCATTCTTACGTTCGTGCCGCTAGACTGGCTGACTATCAACCAGATTTCTATCGGGCATGACGTGTTGCTCTGGCTGGTCTTTGGCCTGATAACAGCCCTAACCGCTACTTTGTCGGGGGCTTCCCTGGGGAAAAAGTTACTGAATTTGCAAGTAGTCCGGCAGGGAAATTCTCGGTTGCCGTTTGGCCTGTTTTTCCTCAGAGAAACCCTGGTTATCTACAGCCTGGTCAGTTTTTATCAGGTTATAAATTATCTCTTGCTTTCCGGCCTGGCCTTCTTTAAAGACTACAACTTTCTCTACGTGCCGGGTTTTATCCTGGGGCTGGGTTGCTTGCCGCTCTTTCTAAACCCGCCGCACTTGCCTCTTCACGACCGGCTTTTCAAGACTAAAGTTGTTATCGCCGACCCTCAAAAACTAGGCTAATTTACCATTTTATCCCGCCCGGCCCACTCTTTCTGGCGCAGGACAAATTTCTGGATTTTGCCGGTGGAAGTCTTGGGTAAATCGCCAAACTCGATGACCGCCGGGCATTTGAAGTGGGCCAGGTTCTCGCGGCAAAAATCAATCAGCTCTTTTTCAGTCAGGCTCTGGCCCGATTTGAGCGTGACAAAACCTTTGGGCCGTTCGCCCCATTTTTCATCGGGAATCGCCACCACCGCGCATTCCAGTACAGCCGGGTGTCTGGCGATGGCCTGTTCAACCTCGATTGTCGAAATGTTCTCGCCACCGGAGATAATAATATCCTTCTTGCGGTCGCGCAGTTCTATATAACCGTCCGGGTGGACCACCGCCAGGTCGCCCGAATGAAACCAGCCGCCCCGGAAAGCTTCGGCGGTCGCTTCCGGCTGGGCGTAGTAACCCTTCATAACGTTATTACCATGCATAATAACCTCACCGATAGTCTGGCGGTCTTTGGGTACATCTCGCATCTGGTCGTCCACCACCCTGATTTCATCGGCCACCAGGTAATTCTGACCCTGACGAGCCAGCAAACGAGATTGGTCTTCGGTTGGAAGCTCGTTCCATTCGGGATGCCACTCGCAGATGGTAATTGGCCCGTAAGTTTCGGTCAGGCCATAAACGTGGATTGGCCGGAAGTTGAGGGCTTTAAGCTGCCCGATGAGGGTGGGCGAGGGTGGCGAACCGGCCACGGTGGCGGTTACTTGCCGGTCGAGCCGCCTGGCTGCCGGGTGATTGACCAGGCTAATCTGGACTGTCGGAGCGCCGCAGTAATGGGTCACACCCTCGGATGCTAAAAGTTCCCAGATGTGGACCGGGTCGAGTTTACGCAGACAGATGTTGGTGGCCGCTACGGCTGAAGTGGCCCAGGTGAACGACCAGCCATCGCAGTGGAACATGGGCAGGGTCCACAGGTAAACCGAGTCCACGTTCAGGCCGATTTCGATAATCTCGCCCAGCGAATTGAGATACGCTCCCCGGTGGGTGGACATTACGCCTTTAGGCTTGCCGGTTGTGCCGGAAGTATAATTAATTGAGATAGTGTCTTCTTCGTCCGGCGGTATAGTTTGCAACCGGGCCGGGGAGCCTTGCGCCAGGAAATCCTCGTAAGGGTCGCCTGTTTCGCCGGTGTCGTCAATTCGAACAACTTTAATATTTAAATTCTGAGCCGCCCCGGCCAGGTCTTCCAGTTCGGCATCTACAAATAGAAAGCTTGCGCCAGAGTGTTGCAAGATATAAGTGACTTCATTGGCACTGAGCCGGGTATTGATCGAAACGAGAATACCTCCGGCAGCCGGAACGGCAAAATGAGCTTCCAGCATTGGTGGGATATTAGGGCATAAAAAAGCTACCCGGTCCTCTTTTTGCAGCCCGGCAGCGATTAGTCCTGAAGCCAACCGGTTGACTCTTTCTTCAAACTGGCGGTAGTTATAGCGTCTTTCACCGTGAACAATCGCCGTTTTTTCGGGTAATAAGCGGGCGGTGCGCCAGAGAAAGCTGAGTGGGGTCAGTTCGGTGCGATATACTTTCTCAGAATCCATGTGGTCCTCCTGACCTTTCAAGGCCGGTTCTTTGTAAATTTATAGGCCGGAAATAATTTATTAGAGCTTAATTGATTCAACCACAAACCGGGCTTTTGTCAATTATTTGTGCTTACAATTATAGATTATAGTGGTGTATTTTAGTTTTCGGCCCTATTTATTAGGTTGCCACTTATTATGACGGTTTGGAATTGTCAAAGCATTGAGCCAGTTTTCTAACTCGGTTTCTAGCTGTTCCCTATTTTGAGGATTTGAGTCTTTTGCCAGACGTTCTGCTATTTCTTCAAGTTTTTCTGCTAAAGATGTGCTGCCAGGTTTTAATTTCAAATTAACGCTCTTTAGAAACGTATCTGTAACCGCAACGGCTGTTCGCTTGTTGCCGTCCATAAAAGCTTGAGCCTGAGAAACACCTATACAAAGCAAAGCAGCCTAGCGACTTACACTGGCTGCTTCGTAATAGGCGGCTTGCTGCGGTCGCGCAAGGGCACTGCCTAATATATTTTCTCCACCCAACCTTAAAGGCTGTGGCCCATAGCCCGTGAGGCGCATAATTCCTTCGTGAAAACCCCCAACATCTTCAACGGTCAAATAAACCGGTATGGGGTTAGATTTTTTAGGGCGATAAAGCACGTCTAGCAGCCCGCTAATGCTATATAAAGTTCTTTATTATCCGCCCAACTTTCGGCCAACCATTGCTCAAGTTGCGGTTTTAATGGAGTAATGAAGGGTTTAAGATTATGAGGAAGTGTAGCCACTCGGTTTAAGGGTCTGCGGTTAACACCTCGTTTGCGAGTAGGGTGAAATTCTCTTACTTCTAAGTCTTTTGCTATGTAAACCATAACTTAAACCTCCTTTCGGTTACAACTCTTTAATTATAAGTGTTTTAAATCGTATCACATTATACACTATTTTGCTACAGATTAATTCCTTCTCAAAAGTAAGTGTGCGAATAATCACTATTATGCCATTAACTGAGCATAGAGAAAGTAGTTTTATTATAGTGTTTATAGCTATGACCTCAAAATTGCATAAGTTATTACAGGGTTTCTCCACGTTTTTGTTTGCTAATACTAACAAAAAGACCTCTGCTATCTTCAGCAGAGGTCTAATTTTGATGTTAACCTGCTTAAGCCTGGGGCGGAAGGTTCCGCATGGCCGGGAACAGAATCACATCCCGGATGGTCGGCTGGTCCAGCAGCAACATGACTAAACGGTCTATTCCGATACCCAGGCCACCAGTGGGAGGCATACCGTACATGAGGGCATTGATGAAGTCCTCGTCAAACTGCATGGCCTCGTTGTCCCCGGCCGCTTTGTCGCGGCCCTGTTCCAGGAAGCGGTCGCGCTGATCCATCGGGTCGTTCAATTCGCTAAAAGCGTTACCACATTCCAGACCGGCGATAAACGGCTGGAAGCGTTCAACCGTGTTGGGTTGGGCTGGCTTGCGTTTGGCTAACGGTGACAGCTTTTGCGGGTAGTCGTACAGGAAGGTCGGCTGAATCAGGGTCGGCACTACCTTAGTTTTTAAAACCTCGTCTACCAGCTTGGGCCAGACTGTATCCGGCGCAACCTCAATGCCCAGTTTGGTGACTTCGCGGTAAAGGTCGGCCTGTTCCGGGAAAGCTTCATAGTCCAGGCCGGTTTGCTCCAGGATGGCATCACGCAGCTTTACACGCGGCCAGGGTCCGGCCAATTCCACTTCGTGTCCCCTGGTGGTGATTTTGGTTGTACCCAGCACTTGCTGGGCGATGTACGGCACCATTTCCTCGACCAGCTTCATAATGTCGTTGTAGTCGGCAAAAGCCTGGTAGCACTCCATCATGGTAAATTCGGGGCTGTGCCGGTAGTCAATCCCCTCGTTGCGGAAGTCTTTAGAGATTTCATAAACCTTGCTAAAGCCGCCCACCAGCAGGCGTTTCAAGTAAAGCTCATCCGCGATACGCAAGTAAAACTCTTGCTCCAGGGCGTTGTAAAAGGTTACAAAGGGTCGGGCCGAAGCGCCACCGTAAAGCGGCTGCATTACCGGCGTTTCTACCTCCATAAAGCCCTGGTCATCCAGAAAATGGCGCATGGCCCGGACAATCCCAGATCGCTTCATGAAAACATCGCGGATTTCGGGGTTGCCCAGCAGGTCGGCGTAGCGCTGGCGGTAACGGATTTCAACATCTTTCAGCCCTTCGTGCTTGTCGGGCGGCACGTTGATGGCTTTGGTCAAAATAGTCCAGTTGTGGACTTCCAGGGTTTTTTCGCCGGTCCGAGTCACGAAAGGAATGCCGACTACCCCCACGATGTCGCCCAAGTCAATCGTTTCCTTGAACAGTTCCAGGTCTACCACGCCGCCTTCCAGGTGGCTATCCTTCAGGTAAATCTGGATTTTCACGTTTTCTTCGTAGAGGTCGGCGAAAATAACTTTTTTATCGCGTTTGTTGTAAATACGCCCGGCTATTCCCATCAATTTACCAACCAGGGGTGGGTCGGAGTGGTCGTCCTTTTTAAATTGGTCGAACTCGGCCACAGCCTGGGCAATGGTATGAGTTCGCTCGGTAAAACGGGGCGGGTAAGGGTCACGGCCCGCCTGACGCAGCCGGTCAGCTTTTTCCAGGCGCAACCGCTGGTAATCATTCAAATTTAAATCTTCTCGGCTCAATATACAGACCTTTCAACTTATTCGCATTACTAATTTGTGCCTATTATAACAAAAAGAGCGGCCCGGTGTTTATCGCTGGGCCGCTCGTTGCTTCTCTTATACCTGGGTGCTTTTACTCAATCGAGATGATAGTAAAGGCTAGTTTGCCGGCCGGGGCATCAACGAAAAATTTATCGCCTTTGCGTTTACCAAGCATGGCCGCACCGAAAGGGGACTCGTTACTGATTTTATTCTCGCTGCTCTTGGCTTCAGGAGTACTGACCAACTGGTAAATTTCCTTATCGCCTTCCTCATCCCGGATAGTCACCATAGTCCCAATGCGGACCAGGCTTTTATCGCCGTTGCCGTTATCCTGAATAATCACTGCGTGGGACATCCATTGTTCTAATTCGCGGATGCGGCCTTCGGTCCATGCCTGTTCGTTTTTGGCATCTTCGTACTCGCCGCTTTCACTGATGTCGCCAAAAGCTTTAGCTTGCTGGATGCGGTCGGCCACTTCTTGCCGCCGGACAGTCCGCAGGAGAAGAAGTTCTTCCTCAAGCTTGTGCATACCTGCGGCGGTAAGATGAATTGTTTTAACTTCGCTCATAACTGAGTCTCCTAAATCAAAATAAGGTTATGCAGACCCTTGTCTCCTGCCCGGTTTTTACAGTAATCAACCGTAGACAGTAGACTAACAACAAGACACCAATCTAATAACGGTTTAACGCCCTGACCGTTACTCTTTTAATTACCCGTAAAGGTTATAAAGTGCTGGAAAGGGCTTGTACTGCAAGTTTTATGTGAAGAATCGGCGGTCAAGGCCCCCATTTAAGGCCATTAGTTGTTTTTGTCGTCACGTTGCCTCGCAGTTGAAAAAAGTTGGGACCGACCGGGCTGGAAGGGCGCGAGTAAGCGCTTGACTATGGGAAGATTACCGGGCTGTTCCAATTGCTCAGGGTAAGCGGTGAACTGGAACCTGGCTGATATTATAATTGGTTGGTGTTCTACTCCTTTGTATAAACCAGATACCAAAAACTTAGCACCTGGAGATGCTTTGCCTCTGCTTAGGATGCACTTAAAGTAAAAGAGAAGTCTCCAAAAATGAAAAACCCAGAGAGGATAGCTAACTGACCCCACTCTCGGCTGCGTGTAAGGCAGTATAGCTCAAAACCGCTATCTTGTAAAGAGGTAGCGGTAGGTCATCCGGCCCATGTTTTTGAGCGACAGCCGTTTGACGTTGCTTTCACTTATAGTCTAAAATTAAGTGGCCCAAGAGAATTTATATATACCGGCCAGAATCCCCGGTCAAAAAACGTAAGAGCCTGGAGAAGAATATGCCTTATCAATATATCACCTTCGAGCGAAGTGAAGGCGTTGGAACTGTCACCCTGAATCGCCCGGAGCAACTTAACGCTTTTACCCCGGTCATGCTGCATGAACTGTCGGACGTTTTTAAGGGTATGGAACGCGATCCTATGGTCCGGGCGATTCTAATAACCGGAGCGGGTCGGGCCTTTTGTGGCGGCGAGAATTTCCGCCAGCGGGCCGAAGCCGAGCTTACCAGCACTCCGCCGCCGTTGGCAAGCCCACCTTTTGAAGCTTTTTCGGCCAACTTCTCCAACCCGCCCACCTTTGGAGGCGGCAGCGCCCCCTATAATCCCAGTTCGGTTTCGGAGGGTTCCCAGGCTCAACCCCAGTTTGTTACCGAGTTTTCACCGCTTAATCCAGCCCCCATTTCGACGGGAATTAACCGGCCTGGGGGTGAAGGTTCATTTCAACCGGTTGAAGTAACCAATGCGCGGAACCAGCCGGTTTTTAATAACCAGAATCAACCAGACAGCGCTCCCGGTTCCCCGGCTTCTTCCAACGAGCCTGCCCTCTCTCTGGCCGAACAGGTCCGGCAGGCTTATAATCCGCTTATCCGGCAGATTCGCAACATTGAAAAACCGGTAATCGCCGCTGTCAACGGCATTGCGGCTGGAACCGGGCTGGGCCTGGCGCTGGCCTGTGATATTCGCTATGCCAGCGACCGGGCCAGGTTTGTAGAAGTTTCGGTCCGGGTCGGTCTTTTGCCGGGCAGCGGGACCGGCTATTTCTTACCGCGCCTGATCGGCCTCAGTAAAGCCCTGGAATTAGCCTTTAACGGCGACGAACTCGATGCTCAGGGAGCTGAAAAATACGGCCTGGTCAGCCGGGTGGTTAGCGGGGATACGCTGCTGGAAGAAACACGCAAGATGGCGGTGCGATTGGCTAAGGGACCAACGCGGGCGATTGGCCTGACCAAAGTTATGATGTACCGCTCGGCCAACCTGAATCTGGAACAGGCTCTTGATCTGGAAGCGCATCTGATTGAGGAAGCCGCCCGCTCCCAGGATTACAAAGAAGGCTTGCGCGCTTTTAACGATAAACGCCCGCCTGAATATAAAGGATTCTAATTTATCCTGGCAAGTAGTTTTAACAAACATAAAATTTGTAACCGCCCTTGAATTTAGCCCATTGAGATAGGCTCTAAGACCCTGGCATAAATTTTGCTTGACTATAATCAAGACATTGTTAAATAGGCTCATATTTAACTGTTTTTGGAATTATACTAAAACAAACTCCCAGGGTTAGATTGGTTTTCTCGGCTTTCTGTAAGTTTTAGGGCGTGGAATCAGGTAAGGGGGGATGTCCCTGGTTAATTAAAAGTAAATTAACAATAGGTTCTTTACTTCCTGTATTCTATTAATAGCTTGAATAGCCTCAAATACAATGCTATAATAAACGTCTCTAAAGAGCTATATCTATAATTTTATTATTTCTTTATAAGGATTAGGAATCTTATAGTGAGAATGAGAGTGCCAGTTGGGTTTTATGACACAGATGTAAAGCTGCTCAAAGGGTGACTGGGAGTACAAGAAAGACATAGGAAGTGGTAAGCACGATGAACAAGGGAAATGATTTTGCAACAGAAATCGAACCCACAACAAACGTAAATGGGTATAGCAGAATGTCCTCTTCGGAAAATGGAAAAAATAGTGGCTCTGGTAAGAATGCACTTTTTGCTCAACCAAGAGGAGAAGCTGCTGATGTAGAACCTGTACGTCGCCGGGGTCGCAAGCGCGGCTCTACCAACAGTAACGCTGCGTTGGAAGTTGAACCGCGACGCCGCAAACGTGAAAGCGAAGTAATTGTTGGAGAACGAATTCGCCGATTGCGCCTGGAAGCCGGACTTAGCCAGGAAGAACTGGGCCGGTCCAGCAAGATGAGTACCAGCTATATCAGCCGTCTCGAAACCGGGGAAGTAAATCCGACAGTTGATGCGCTGACCCGTATCGTCCGGGTTTTTGGCCTTTCGATTGATGGTTTGCTGGAGCTTGATACCGCAGCCCCTAAAATCCTTTCCAGTGATGAGCTTGACCCTGAAATCCGGGTCTGGTTATTCAAATTAAAGGGAAAACCCATTTCGGCCCGGACCAAGCGGATTATTCAAACCGTTATCGAAGAGGAACTTAAAGACCTCGAAGGTCAGGCGGCCAGCTAGAATTAAATAGTGCCTGAACTTAAAAAGGTTAGCCCGATTTATAAACCGGGCTAACCTTTTTTGCCTGAAATCAGTAAATAAACATGGCATCGCCGAAACTAAAAAAGCGATAGCGCTCTTTAACGGCCTCTTTGTAGGCTTCCAGGATAAACTCACGTCCGGCGAAAGAACTTACCAGCAGCAGCAGGGTTGAACGCGGCAGATGGAAATTAGTTATTAGTGCGTCAACCGCCTTCAGGGGTTTGCCGGGGTAGAGATACAGCCTGGTTTCGCCCGCGAACGGCTGAATAATGCCGGTTTCGCGGTCCACCGCCGATTCGAGGGTTCGGGTGGCGGTAGTGCCAACCGCAATCACTCGCCCGCCTTTTTGTCGAACCCGGTTGAGCCGGTCGGCGGTGGCGGCATCTATCGCGCACCACTCGCTATGCATTTTGTGTTCGAGCGCGTTTTCTTCTTTCACCGGCTGGAAAGTATCCAGGCCCACGTGCAACTGGACGCGCTCGAAACCCACGCCACGGGCTTTTATCTGTTCCAACAACTCTGGCGTAAAGTGTAAACCGGCTGTGGGAGCGGCGGCGCTGCCGCTGGCTCCAGGGTTAGCGTAGACCGTCTGATAACGGTTGGGATCGTCCGGTTTCTGGTGGATATAAGGTGGCAGCGGCATCTGGCCGTATTTATCCAGAAAAGCCAAAAGCTCCCCCTCGAAGGCGATGTAGCGCCCATCGCTGGGAGAAGGGCCGATTACCTCGGCCCGCATTTCATCTCCCGGTTCCCCAAAAATCAGCCTGGCACCAGGCCGCATACCCCGGCCCGGGCTGACCAGCGCCTCCCAGGTTGTACCAGAATTAGTTTGATTTTCCAGGGCCGGGGCGGGCCGTAGCAGCAAAAGCTCGACCTGCCCGCCGGTAACTTCTTTGCGGCCAAAAAGCCGAGCCGGGATAACTTTGCTCTCGTTTACGACCAGCACATCTTCCGGGCGCATGTAATCCAGGATATTTTTGAAAGCGGGGCGGTGAGTAATCCGGCGGTTGGCCCGGTCCAGCACCAGCAGGCGAGAAGCGTCCCTGGGTTCGGCGGCCTGTTGAGCGATAAGTTCCTGCGGTAAGGCGTAATCGTAGTCACTCATCAAAAGGGGAGTTGCCGGGTCGCTCATTCTTGCGGCCCATCCAACGTTTCATCCCACAGGCGGCTCTGGGTCGGACTGCTTACCGCCGCCGATTCCTGTAAAAGCAGCCCCAGCCGTTCTTTGGCCCGGAGCGAAGGTTTCTTGGAAAGGTGTTCGTAACCACGCTGAGTGACTACCCGACCCCTGGGTGTACGGGCGATAAAGCCAAGTTGGAGCAAATAAGGTTCGTAAACGTCCATAATCGCGTCGGTTTCTTCGCTGGTAGCGGCGGCAATCGTTTCAATACCGACCGGCCCGCCGTCAAATTTGTCTATAATGGCGGACAGGACGCGCCGGTCGCCATCATCCAGGCCCAGTTGGTCAATATCCAGCCGTTGCAGGGCTTCGCTGGCGACGGCCTTTGTAATTTTGCCACCGGCCCGGACCTGGGCGTAATCGCGGGTTCGCTTTAGCAGGCGGTTGGCGATGCGAGGTGTACCGCGTGAGCGGCGGGCAACCTCCGAAGCGCCTTCCTCGTCAATATCAACTTTCAAAATAACCGCACTGCGTTTTACAATTAGCTCCATAGCATCCTGACTGTAGAAGTCCAGCCGATAGACCGCCCCGAAACGATCCCGCAGAGGCGAACTTAAAAGGGCCAGCCGGGTAGTTGCCCCGATAATCGTAAAGCGGGGCAGTTTCAGGTGGATACTCTGAGCGGTTGGGCCTTTGCCCGTTACCAGGTCTACCGCGAAGTCCTCCATGGCCGGGTAAAGCACTTCTTCGATGGTCCGGTTCAGCCGGTGAATTTCGTCAATGAATAAAATGTCTTCCCGCTTGAGATTGGTCAGGATGGCTACCAGGTCGCCCGCCCGCTCGATAGCCGGACCGCTGGTTATACGCAAATTAACGTTCATCTCGGAAGCGACGATACCGGAAATAGTGGTCTTGCCCAGACCGGGCGGTCCGTAAAAGAGCAGATGTTCCAGCGGTTCTTTGCGGGCTTTAGCCGCTTCAATCAAAATTTGCAGATTTTCTTTAACTTTTTCTTGTCCGATATACTCGGCAATCCGGCGCGGGCGCAAGGTGGCTTCAAAAGCGCGTTCTTCCTCGCGGCCCTTACCCGAAATGGCGCGTTCACTCATAATTTATTTCTTGCTGTCTACTTTTTTAACTACCAGAATAGACGTACAATTGTACGCATATTACCTCAAATTGTACTCTTTATTCGTTCAAAACTCAAACCAGCCCCGCCGAAACCGATTTTGAAATATCAGTACTATTGGTGGCATTTAGGGATTGACAAAGAGAATTTTTGGGAATAGAATCAATACAAGTAGTTAACACTTACTTAACATTTACCTGCTACAAT
>JAYSYV010001088.1:0-3849 GCA_043727245.1 Chloroflexota bacterium
CCGGTTAACCATATTGACGTTCAAATCGTTGGGTAGTTTGCGGTCTCGCAGAATCAGGCGGGTCCAGGGAATGGCCCGGTCCCGGATGTCCGTCCGCAGCATCCCCTTGAAACGCCAGGGTTTCAGGTGAGTAACCAGTAGTTCCTTATCAAGACGGATACTATACCCGGCGGACCGGAGGCGGTAGCCAAGTTCTATATCCTCAATCGAAGGCCGGGGATAGCTTTCGCTAAAACCACCCACTCCCAAAAAGACTTCGCGATTAATACCGCCACAACCACTCCAAAAAGTTGAAGCTTCCGGGTGAGCTTGTTGGTGAGTATAGTGGTGGAATAAGTTGCGATACTGTGATAAAAAGCTTTGCTGGCCGGGTTGAAGATCATAGCTGCCAAAGAAAGCCTGACAGGAGTAATTTTGGATAATGAAGGCCGCTTTTTCGAGGGTATCAGGGTGGGCCACTACGTCAGCGTCAATAAAGAACAGCCACTCCCCCCTGGCCTGGCGGGCTGCTACATTGCGAGCTTTAGCCGGCCCAAAAGCCCTGCCGCCACTTTTTAAGACCGTTGCACCAAACCGGGCGGCCAACTCGCCACTGCCATCCCGCGAACCGTCGTCTACTACCAGGCAGTCAAAATCCCGGTAGGTCGAAGCGGCCAGCGCCCGCAAGCACTGTTCAAACAAGGCTCCGCCATCCAGCACCGGAATCACTACCGTTATTAACGGTTTCTCCCTAACCGGTAATTGAGGGTTTTGAGAAGCAAATTCGGGCAGCGGTAGCTCGCTAAATCCCTTCAAATTCTCTGCCTCTACCTTTAGTTTAAAACGACGCTTATTTACTCCTGCCATTTTTGACCTTCCGCTCCTCCAAATATTCATCTGAGGAGTTAACCAGGTCCAGATTATGCTTTTCGCCCAACAAGTTTTTAGCGGCCAGCATGCCGGTTTCAATCGAGTGGTCGCTATTGTTGTAGCGGAAGGTGCCGCCCCGGCCTACAATTTGCAGGTTGGAGAAACTGTTTAGATAGTCTTTAATTGCTTCTACCCGCTCCTTATAGCCGATGGTGTAGGTCGGATAAGCATCTTTACAATGGATAGCGAAACCACCGCAGACTTCGTTCTTCTCCACAAAATGCAGTATATCCGCCATATAATGCAGGGTTAATTCGCAAAGGTTAGCCTCGCTCATTTCCCATATTTCGTCACCCTGGTTACAGAAATATTCGCAAACAACCGAGGTGTACCCCGGCGGCACCATGGCTTCACTCCAGTTTTTAGGCTCGTGAAAGCGGGCAAATTTAATATTGGTATCGTGAACATAAACCCAGGTATCCAGACTGATACGTTCGCGCTTGAACATTAAATTGACTGTGACAATATCGCGGTAACTTAGCTGGGCGGCGGCTTCGACCAGGTGAGAAGGGGCGGCTGGCCGTAATATTCTTAAAAGTTCGGTCATGGGAATAGAAGAAATAAACTGGTCGGCTGCTTCGACATAGGTATGGCCGTTGCGCTGCCAGGTAACCGTTTCAATTCGCTCGTTGCGATGCCCGACCTCTACAATGAAAGCCTCAAGCTCAATGTTGCCCTGGTCGTGGTTGTTAATATCCTCGGCCATGCGTTCGGAAATACGCCCAAAACCGTGGGCCGGGTACATAAAGCGTTCTACCAGGCTCTCCATTTTGCCGTCTTTATGGACCACCGAATCTTTAATGGCGGTTAATAATGAAAGACCTTTAGTACGCTGGTTTACCCAGTCACTGGACAAGTTATTAGGGTTCCGACCCCAGACCTTTTCCGAATAATTTTTGAAAAACATTTCGTAAAGGGTCCGGCCGAATTGGTCCACATAAGCGTCTTCCATAGATATATTGGCCTTAGGGTTGAATTTCTTTTTAGCCGAGGACACCAAAAAGTCACCCACAGCTCTGGTCCCAACTACAGGTCCAACGCGTTTTAAGACATTTTTCAACCTGATGGGATAATCAATGTACTTATCGTCAAAGAAGATCCGGCTGATACGGTTCACCAGGATCAGTTCATCGGCCATTAAATTAACCAGAAACTGATTCAGTTCATCCTTTTTGGTGAACCAACGGTGTCCCCCAATGTCGAACCGAAAGCCGTCCCGCACCTCTGTCCGGGCCAATCCACCAACCATTTGGTCTTTTTCTAAAACCTGTACCTCAAAACCGCTTTTGATTAAATAGTGGCCGCTAGCCAGACCGGCAGGACCCCCTCCCATTACCAGGACTCTTTGAGGGATAGTCGTCATATACACCTATTATCAATTTGGGTAGTCAATGTAGCGCTATACCTTATATTATAAGCAATTTAATTTGGGGGAACCTGCGAGCAAGCCAGCCATCTGTCAGGAATTCAGACAATGTAACTCCCAGGCTACAAGCTTTATTTAAGGCTTGTAGTATGTTTATGAGAAAAGGTTAAAGTTGAAACGAGTAAATTTGCAAAACTTGTTATGCAAGGACTGAATGTATAATAAATTATTATCCTAATTAAGTCAATATAAGCGTTTAAAAGGTGGACTCAGGTTCAAATATTGACTGGACAACCTGCAATAGGGTTTGAGGAAATTCAATCTGTTGATTTAACCTTGCGGCGACTAACACTTAAATAAAGGCCCAATGCCTGGACCAGCAGCAATACAACCGTCAAACTCATCACCGCAAACATAAAAATCTGTTCGCGTTTGACAACAACTTGATAAGCGAGAGTATGAGCAAGTACCAACAGGAAAAGTACATAATTAGTGCGCTGTAATAATTTCCAGACCTTACCTTTCAGGCGTTTCAGGGTTATATCGTTGGAAAGGAGGAGGAGAATCAGTAAAATTAAGGTCGCAAAGGCTCCAATATAGTTGCTCAGGCCGAAAAGACCTGACGCCGGAACATAGGAATTGCCTTTTTTCTCAAGGAAATAAAGTAGAGGTTGGCCTCCAAGATGAACCTGCAAGCCGAACCAGACATGCAGACAGCCGGTAAAGCCAGCCCAGATTCCGATGTCCCTGCGGAAATATATATTGACAGGATTTCTGCTCCGATTTTTTTGGCTTAGTAGGTTCATTGGGCCAATAAGCAGGGTAATTACCAGTAAAAATAAGGAAACGTACCCAAAACCGATTGCCAGGGCATGTGCAAAGGTGTCAGCGTTTTTGTAAAAGGTTGTCAGGTAACAACCCAGCAAAGTGATAAGGGCTAACCAGATATGGGTAATAATGCGAGATTTACTAAACAGCATTACAGCATCCTCCTGACCATCTTACTAAAAAATAATGTAGCCATAGTATAATCTAAAATTTCTACGATTTGCTAGTTATTGTTAGTAGTCCTGGGTACTTCATTACCCTTTCGGCGGCAAAAGATAGCCTGTTCAATTGCGGTTCCTAGCGGCAAACGGAGTCGAGGCGCAGCCCGTAAAGATGCGCAACGGTTCCATTGCAAGGACGAAACTACTCACGGTTCGCCTGAGAGCTCTTTTCATACAAACGATGAGAAAGGCTGCGGGGTCTAAGTGGTGTCCAAAGTATGAAGCGTTCAAGACCGGCCAGGTTGATGCCGCCCAGGCCACCCCCACCGATGGTGGAATCTCTGGTTATGGCTTTGTGCTGCTGTAGGATGATAAGAAAAATTCCCCTCCCTATCAGGTGGTCCCGATTATCAGAGAGGATGTTCTGGCTGCTTACCCTAACATCAAACCTGTTCTTAATGCGATTGCACCACACCTGAGTGCCGAGAAAATGACGGCCCTTAACTGGGGCGTGGACGGACCGGAGAAGATAGAGCCGGTAGATGTGGCTAAAAATTTCTTGAAAAAAGAAGGTCTGATTAAGTA
>JAYSYV010001089.1:0-3847 GCA_043727245.1 Chloroflexota bacterium
ATTACCATCCACAGGACCGCCCGCTTTGTAAAGGCTTTGCCACCCGGCAGCCGGGTAGCCGACCTGGGCTGCGGAATTGGCGGAGACAGCCTGGCCCTGGCCGCTTATTTCCTGGTGACAGGGGTTGACCTCGACCTGGCCCGGCTACTTCTGGCCCAGGCTAACCTGGCCGTTTATAACCGTTCCGATAATTTCTCCATTTCAGAAACCGATATAACGCAGTTCGATCCTACGGGCTACCAGGCTCTTTTTTTCGACCCGGCCCGCCGCACCGGAGAAGGCCGCCGCCTTTTTTCGGTCGAAGATTACGCCCCGCCGCTCTCGATTATCAAAACCTGGCTGCCCCAGGTTCCGCATATTGCCGTAAAAATCGCTCCCGGCGTAAAGTATCACGAACTGGAAAATTACCAGTGCGAAGTTGAAATCATTTCCGAGAAAGGCAATGTCAAAGAAGCGGTATTGTGGTTTGGCGGGCTGCGTACTTTTAACTCAGATGACCGCCCGGTTTCGCGCCGGGCCACTCTCCTGCCCGGTGAATTTACCCTCACCAATATTGAGCATAAACCGAGGGTTACGGTGGGCAAACCCTATCAGTACCTCTACGAACCGGACGGAGCGGTCATCCGGGCCGGGCTGGTCGAAGAACTGGCTCTCCAAATCGGGGCCACCAAGCTTGATGAAGATATTGCCTTCCTGACCTCGGACAACCTGGCTCCGACTCCTTTCGCCCGGCCTTTTAAAATTTTAGAAAGCATGACCTTTAATCTTAAAAAGCTAAACCAGCGCCTCAACGAGCTGGGAATAGGCCGGGTCGTGGTTAAAAAACGCGGCTCGCCGCTGGACCCCCAGGAACTGGAAAAGGCTTTGAAACTTAAAGGCCCACGTCAGGTTGAAAGAATTATTGTTTTGACCCAGGTCCAGGGAGTGCATACCGCTCTGATTTGTGAGGCCGCAATTTATGAACAAGACTGACCGGTTGCTGGCGATTGTCCTCAAGCTGCAAAGTAGCGGCGGTATGCGGGCCGAAGACCTGGCCGCCTTTTTTGAAACTTCCCGGCGCACCATTTACCGTGATATTCAGGCTCTTAGCGAAGCAGGTGTGCCGGTAATTGCTACACCCGGCCAGGGCTACGCTCTGCTAGAAGGTTACTTCTTGCCGCCACTTAGCTTCAGCAGCGAAGAAGCGATTATGCTCTTGCTAGGGACGGAATACCTGGCCCGAAATTTCGATGACCGCTATCAGGCCGGAGCCAGAGCGGCTGCTCTCAAAATTGAAGGAGTGCTGCCCCAGGCGATGGCTAAAGAAATTAGCCTGCTTAAAAGCAGCTTCCGGCTTGTGACCCAGCCTATCGAGAATCCCGAATTACTCAAAGAACTGCGCCGGGCCGTTCTTGAACAAAAAACTATCCGCTTTCGCTATTATTCGCGGGACTCTCAAGCCAGAAAAGAATTGCCTGCCGAACGCGAGGCCGACCCTTATGGGCTGATTTTTGTCGAAGGGGTCTGGTATGTACCGGCCTTTTGCCACCTGCGCCAGGCTGTCCGCAGTTTCCGGTTGGAGCGTCTGGAAGACCTGACATTAACCTCCAAGACTTTTACCCGCCAGCCCGATTTCAAGATTTCTCAGAGAGAGTATGACAATTCACGTAAGCTGACTGCCCGGTTGCTGTTTGCGCCGGAGGTAAAACGCCTGGTAAAAGAAACCCGCTATTTCTACGTTGTGGCCGAAGAAGAAACACCGCAGGGCTTGCTGGTAACTTTGCAGGTGCGTCAGGAAAAAGATGCCCTGAACTGGATTTTAAGCTGGGGCCAGCAAGTGCAGGTTTTAGAGCCGGATTCATTGCGCCGGGCCGTCCGGGAGGAAGCCCAGGCTATTTTAAACCATTATCAAAATGGCTCTTAGCTACTGACATAACGTTGTCACAGGGGATTGGTAAACTGGTCTTGTAGATTAGTGGACTGGCTAAATGCCTTAAAGAAAGGAACTCTCCTATGACAACCAATAGCACAACTCCCACCCTTGATTTCGTGATTTTTCATACCTCCGACCTGGACCAGAGCCAGGAATTTTTCACCAAACTGGGCCTTCAACTCGTTCCCGAAGAATCCGGCCCGACCTTCCGCCAGTTCAAAGGAGCTGAGGGTAACCCGGCCTTTGGTCTGCTCCTGGCCGGTGAAGAAACCGCGCCCGCCGGGGCCGTCAAGGTCTATTTCAAAACGCATAACCTGGAAAATCTTCGCCAGGAAGTGACTGCCAAGGGTATCGAAGCTTCACCGATTCTCCACCCACCCTTTGGCGACATTTTCAACGTTACTGCCCCCGATAGCCTGAACATAATTATGTTGCAAGGGTAAAAGTTTTAGAATTAATAATATGATTGAGGCTAACCTGTTTGAACGGCTGGCCTCAGTCATACTATAATATGGAAAACAGGTGAAATGCGCTTTCAAACTTTAAAGCATCTATAGAGGCAATAAATGACCGATGGATTACTGCAGCAAACCGATAAATCAGAACTTTTCCGCGAAACTGGCCGGTTGATGCCGCATGCCCCTTTCGACTTCCAAAAATCGCTGGACTTCCTGGGAGATTTTACGCCCACCCACTACGAACAGATTGTAAAGCCCGGCTCGCTTACCAAAGCGATTTGCCTGGGTGGTCAGACGGTCGGGTTTGTATTGAAAAATAGCGGTACAATCGAAGCCCCGGCCCTGGACTATACTTTGTTTTCAGCTAAACCTTTAAGTGAAAAAATTAAAAACCGGACGCTGGAAAAAGCTACTTTCTTCCTGAGCCTGGCGGACGACCTGGCCCCCTTTTACGCCATCGGCCAAAACGACTCTTATTTCGCCCACATAATCCAGGAACATTACGGCTACCACCAGGTAAAGTTTATCACGCCTTTTGAAAATGCCTGCTGGGCCGTGATTCATCAGCGCAACCATATTACGGTTTCGCGCCGCATGAAGCAAAACCTGGTCACTTATTTCGGTCGGAAAGTGGAGTGGGAAGGTCAAACCCTATGGGCCTTTCCCGAACCGGCCCAGGTAGCCGGGGCCGATTTCTTCAGCCTGAACGAAGTTATCCGCAACGAGCGCAAGACCGAGAGTGTCATCTCTGCCGCCCAGGTCTTTAGCGCCATAGATGAGGAATTTCTCTACAACGCGCCCTATGACGAAGTTAAAAAGTGGCTGCTGACTATCCGGGGAGTAGGCGAGTGGTCGTCAACTTTCGTGCTGCTGCGCGGTCTGGGCCGGATGGACCACCTCGCGATAGGCGATAAGGGGTTGATCGAAGCGGTTAAGGAATTTTACGGGCCGGATATGGACTATCCCGACTTGCTGCGGGTAGCCCAGGATTATGGCGACTATAAAGGTTATTGGGCGCACTATTTGCGTGTAGCCAGCTAATTTAGTTAACTTAGTTCGAGTAGCGCCCGTTTGTCGCCGTCGCTGTATTGCAGCCGGAGGGTGGTCAGGTTAGTGGCGGTTGGGATATTAAAGACCACATAAATCGCGCCCTGCTTGGTAGCTTCAATCGGGCCGGGTGGCGGGTCGGTAGCGGGCGGAGTCTTCAAGATATACAGCAGTGTGGCCGAAGGGTCAGGGTTAAATTTTTCGCCATTGGTGTTAAACAGGGTCAGTCGGTCGCCCGGAAAGAGCCATTGCCGCCCATCCGTACCGTTTTTCAGGGCTACTCGAACCACGATAAACTGGCGGTCTTTCCCGGCTGAAAATTTCAAACCTTCCAGGGCCAGGACATCATAGCGCTCGACATTTTCGGCCACCACGGCCCAATTCCCGACCTGGACCGGCGTTTTATACTTGCCCTGAGTGGTCACGGCTG
>JAYSYV010001090.1:0-1140 GCA_043727245.1 Chloroflexota bacterium
TTTCACTATCGAAACGGTCCCGGCTCGGCTCAAGGAAAAAGGGGATTTGTGGCAAGACCTGTTCAAGACACCCCAGGTTCTACCTGCTTGATTTCCCCATCTTAACCAGGCCAGGCATTTGTATGAATTCTTAGGCGGTAGTCCCGGAAGGAAACAAGGAGAGGTTACTTCGTGTACTCCTTGAGAAATTGGATAGTTTTTTCGAGCATATCTCGCTGGGACGGGTCAGGTTTGCTGGTGTCGAGATAGTGTTCGATGTCGGTGTAGATAACGTTCTGGTGGGCTAATTTCAACTTTTCCAGGACTTCCAACAGCAGAGTGTTCTGGTAAATCGGCACAATCGTATCTTTGCTGGTATGAACCAGCAGCGTGGGCGGCAGCGAACCGGGTTCCAGGTGATAGACCGGGCTAAAGAGCATATAAATTTCAGGGCGCAGGTCGGGCCGCCCCAGGGCTATCAACATGGTTTCCAGGTCTTGAATACCAGGGTCAATATAGAGTGCGCCGCGCTCCCAGTCATAGCGATAGCGGTATAAATCGGCCAGACCACCATAAGCTATATTGCCTTTAAGGGCCGCTTTGTCAGCCGGAGAACTGGTTTCAATCTCGTTCAGCAGCAAATAAGTGTAGGCCGTCGAAACGCTCCCGGCTGTAATTACCACCTTTTGGGGGTCGCTCCGGGTTGAGAAATAACCGGACTTGGCGTAGTTGTAAAGCTCTAAAAGGTCTTTTAAATCGCCGCGAAGGTTCAAGCCGCGTTCGGGATGCGGTCCAAAAAGTTCGGGCTGATAGGCTATTACCACAAAGCCCTGGGCCGCCAGCGGAATGGAAACACCTTCCCAGGCGTTGGCCGGGCCGGGATAGACGATCAACAGAATGGGGAACGGACCGGCCCCCTGGTCTGGCAAGGGTTCGTAAACGATGCCCGATTTCTGCAACCCGTCATTCTCGAAACTGAAAGTACGGCGTAAAACACGGCTGGGTACGGGATTCTCGCGGGAGATTTCGGTAAACTCGTCCAGTTGGAGAGTGTTACCTGGCACGACCCGGTAAGGCTGGCGCTGTTTCATTACAAAGTCAATATTAGAGGTGGTTTGGCCGCTACGTACACTCGCTACTAGCCGCCAGCGTCCCAGCGGG
>JAYSYV010001091.1:0-1140 GCA_043727245.1 Chloroflexota bacterium
AGGGCGACTACCACACAGGCTCCGGGGGCCAGACCCAGGTGGTAACTTGCCAGCACCCCGCCCAGGCTTGCCAGGATAGCTACTCCCACCGCGATAAACATCATTTTGAACAAGCGGTTGCTCAAGAGCCGCGCGGTAGCTCCTGGCGTAATCACCAGGGCAATCATCAGAATGTTGCCGACAGCCGGTAGGCCGGTAACTACCGTCAGGGCCACCAGCATTAAAAAAGCCAGCTTGAGGCGGCGGACCGGCAGCCCCATTGCGCGGGCGGTCTGCTCGTCAAAACTGGTTAAAAGCAGTTCTTTACGAATTAGGAAAATTACGGTCAGGACTAACAGGCTGATTAACAGGGTATTCAAAACATCTCCCCAGCCGACCCCAAAGAGTTGGCCGAACAAGAAATGGTCCAGCCCGCCCGTATTGGCCCGCTTGATGCCGCTGACCAGCACGATACCCAGCCCGAATGCGCCGATATACAACACGCCAATAGCCGTACTCTCGCTAACCTGCTGGTTGTACTCGACCAGGCTAATACTGACTACCACGACCAACCCGGCAGCCAGCCCGCCCCAGAAAAGGTCGCCGCCCAGCAAAAAGGCAATCACGATACCCGGAAAGACCGAATGGCCCAGGGCGTTTACCAGGAAAGCCACACCGCGCAGCACTACGTAAGTGCTGATAACTCCACACAATATCCCCAGTAAAATCATTTCGACCAGGGACCGCTGAATGTAAACCTGGCCCAACGGTTCCAGCAAGAAGTTTAACATCAGGCCCGGACCTCTCCGCTTTCCTGCTGTAGACGCTGCTTCCACTGCCGCCACTGATGAAGACGGACAAACAGGCCGTAGTGCGGCGAGATAATTAACCCGATGATGAAGAAAGCGGTGGCGACCACGACTACCCCGGCGCTACCGGCCACATTGGCATAGTAACCCAGGTAGAGGCCGACCAGGCTGGAAAACATGCCTATCCCGGCGGCGACGGGCATCATCAGGTAGAAGCGGTTGGTGAACAGCCGGGCGGTGGCCGAAGGTGTCACCAGGAAGGCCAGCACCAGGATATTGCCGACAGCGGGCAAGCTAACCACGACGGTGGCGGCGATTAAGAGGTACAAAAACAAATCCAGCCCGGCCACCG
>JAYSYV010001092.1:0-3837 GCA_043727245.1 Chloroflexota bacterium
ATGCTGGAATACGGCGTAATTACGGCCAGGCGGGGTGGGGCCAGGGCTTCCGAGATTCTAAATACCCTGGAACTTGACCAGCTATTGGCAAATTTGAAACATTAAACGGTATCCGTTCCGCTACCTTTGAGTAGGCAAGTTTTATTGCTTACAACAAATGGTCTGCTATGCATCAGGTTTAGCCAGAAAGCCCAAAACCGAATACTTTTCATTCCGAGCCGAAGTGAGGTATCCCCGGTCGTTGGACAACAGCAATTGCCTGGAACGACTCATGTCCAAACCTATCCAGCCAGAGAAAAGGCCAGTTCTAATTTTGACTCAATAATTGAATATTCTTGGATGAATTAATCAGTCTTAACACAAATCGCGGTATAGTTGCTCTAAAGGTTCTACCAGCTTATTCCAGGTATATTCGGCCTCAAGGCGGGCCACGCTTAACCGGCCAAACTCCTGTCTTTCCTGGCGTGATAACCCGGCAAGCTGGGTTACAGCCTGGACAAAGGCGGCGTTATCACCGGGCGGGACCAGCCAACCGCCCTGGCCGTTTTGCATATAATTGGGTAGTTCGCCGACTGCCTCGCTGACTACAGGCCGCCCGGCCATCAGCAGGTCCAGGAATTTAGCCGAGCAGCGCGACCGGTTTATCAGGTTATCATCGAAGGGATAGAGAGCTATATCTCCACAGTCTAAAAGAGCGGGCAGTTCTTCAAGCTGGACAGTGCCGGTCTGGACGATTTTACCGGCCAACCCTTGCGCCTGGGCCAGTTCCAGGAAACGAGTTTCTTCTCCCCGGAAGCCCCCTCCTACTACCAGCAGTTTTGTTTGGTCGGCTTTACCCGCTGGTAGCGTTTCCAGGGCCAGCCGGAATATATCTAGCAGGCGGTCCATCTTAAATTCCACGAAGCGGGTATAAGCCAGCAAAACCAGGTTTTCTTCTGATAGACCCAGTTTAGCGCGTTGCTGCCGGGCCGCTTGCTGGACTGCCAAGCCGTTCCAACCGGCATACTTTTCAGGAGAAACGCCATTGGGTAGATAGAGGACGCGGGCCGGGTTTACGCCAAATCCCCAGACCTGCATCTGTAGGGTCCGGCTGGCAACCGTTACAGCGGCGGCTCGACAGGGTAAATCGCGTTCCTGCCAGGCAAAGAGCCTTTTTTGCAGGAATGAATAAGGTAGCAGGTCGTTGTAGCCGCCCGGCCCTTCCCAGTCGTCGCTATCCAGCACGAAAGGGTGGTGAGCCACCGAAAGCAAGAGAGCCGACAGTCCGCTAAAGGCTTTCGGTTTGAAAATATGGATGATGTCCGGCTTGAAGGCCAGCGCTGCCAGAGCCAACCGAACCGGCAGCCGCAAGGGTTGCGGTCCGGGCCTGACCGGCACGAAGACCAGTTCCACTCCATTGGCCGTTTCCAGCCGGTTTTCCCGTAGCAAAAGGTCAGGCGAACCGGCAGAGTCATCCCAGGGAGGCACGATTACCCGCACCCAGTGGCCTCGTTTGACCAGGGCTTCGGCGATGGGCAACACGCGGGCGGCGGTTGTCCCTTTGGTTTTGAGGCCAAAAGGCGCGACCAGGCATATTTTCAGGCTGGTTTTTTGAGTGGCCGGTTTTGGTTGAACGATTGTCATACCGGGTATTTTAACCTAAAACCAGGCCAATTCCAAAGAGCTTATTACCATGTTGATTTTAGATAGGAATAGTGATAAAAATAAAGAGGCGCTGCCTGGCAACGCCTCTCATTAAAATCTAATTTGCCTAGTTGCTGGTGACGGTGCTAACGCCGTCCAACCGGATATAGGGCAGCCGGAGCGACCCGTAGACCAGTTCGACTTCCCGGCTAAGTCCGCCCAGGTTGTTCTTTAGCAGTTCGTAGGTGTTACCGGCGATTGATACATCTTTCACCCGGCCTACCACCTCGCCATTCTCGATTTTGAAGGCTACGTTGACCGGGTTACTGAAAGCCCCCGCCAGGATGTTGGTCTGGCCCAGGCCCAGCAGGCTTTCGACCAGCAGCCCTTCCTTGATGTCCTTGATTAATTCCTTAAAGGAAACATCACCGCCCTGAATCATCGGGTTGTGGAAGCTTGCGCCGGGCTGTCCCAGTAGGCCGCGTTTGCCGTGGCCGGTGCTGACCGTTTTAGCTTCACCCGCCGTTTTCAGGTTGTGGAAGTAGCCGGTCAACACACCCTTGTCAAAGAAAATGAGCGGCTGAGTCGGTACGCCTTCATCGTCCACTCCGGCGCTACCGGGTCGGTTTTCTACAATCGGGTCGTCCCGGAAAGTGATGCGCGGGTCAATGATTTGCTCACCGATTCTGCCGGAGAGCGGGCTTATCCCCAGGTGAGCGTTTTTGCCGCTCAGACCCAGCATAAACGGATAAAAAAGCAAAATGGAACCAGCCGGACTGAATACCACCGGCAATTCACCGTCCGTGATACTGAGTTTGACCGCTTTCTGGGCCAGGGCCATTTGTTCCATAACTTTCTCGGTCAGCTTTTGAAAGGCATCTTCCAGCGACACAGCGCTGTGAGCGTTGTAGGTCGAAAAGACATCATCGCCCCGAATCTGTTGCACGCTGACGCTGCCGCTCAAGGCGGTGCGCCGGTCTTTCTGGTTAACCCCATTGGTGTTTGCCAGTTGCTGGTCGTAGGTCACGCGGGAGAAGTCTACCTCGACTGTTACCTCGTCCCGGTTAGTGTGGTCCTCGATTTTGGCGGCCAGTTCTTTACTAAACTCGGCTAACTCTTGAATATCCAGCCGGGCCGTTTCGGTGCTGTAACCCTCAAAGACTGCGCCCTGGGCCGCCCTGGCAAACTCGAAAGTTGCTTCGCCGCCGAACTGAGCCGAATTGAGGGTTGATTCCAGCAGTTTATCTTTGTCGGTCAGGTCGGTAGTGGAGTAAAACCCCAGTTTGCCGTCCTTGATGGCCCGGATGCTGATGCCGCTGGTTTCCTGCACTTCGCTCGAACGCAGCTTCCCGGCCCGGTAGCTGACGTTAACCGACTCGGCTGTAACGGCGAAAGTTTCAGCACTGGCGACATGCGGCTGGATTAGTTCTAAAATTTCGATTGCTCGATCCATTAAATTTGGCTCCTATACCGTCATTGCACTGGGCTGCTTGTTGGAATTGCCGCCGATTTGGACATTCTTAATCCGCACGTGCGGCGCACCCATTCCGACTGGCAGCGGCGATTGACCGCCCTTGCCGCAACTTCCGGCTGACCATTCCAGGTCGTTGCCGACCGCTTCCACATCGCCCAATGTGGTAAAGATATTGCCCGCCATCACCACATCCTTGACCATCTCGGCAATCTGGCCGTTACGAATCATAAAGGCGAACTGGCTGCTGAAGGAGAAGTTTTCCATAGCGGTCTGCCCACCGATGAAGTCGCAAGCATAAACGCCCAGTTCAACATCTTTAATCATATCTTCAAAAGACGTTTCGCCGTTTTTGATACAGGTGTTGGTCATCCGCACAATTGGGCTGTGGCGGTAATCCATGGCGCGAGCGTTGCCGGTGGGAGCTTCGCCCAGCTTGGCGGCTGTTTCGCGGGAGTGCAAGCGTCCGACCAGCTCGCCTTCTTTAATCAGGTAGGTTTCCTGGGTAGGTGTACCTTCATCATCATATTGCAGAGTGCCGACCAGATTCTGGTGGACTCCGCCATCGCTCACACTTAAGATATTGGGACCAAAGCGGCGACCCAGGCGCATCATTTCCTGGGCGCGAGGGTTCTGGTCAATATGGTCGGCTTCGGAAAGATGGCCGAAAGCTTCGTGCATAAAGACCCCGGCTAGAATCTGGTCCAGGATAACCGTGTAGTTACCGGCCTGGACCGGTTTCG
>JAYSYV010001093.1:0-3836 GCA_043727245.1 Chloroflexota bacterium
GTTGGGGCAAACTCGGCGTGGTTGCCGGGAACCGCTTTTTTGTTATAAGGGCAAACCTCCTGGCAAATATCGCAGCCGAAAATCCATTGTCCCATCCCCGGCCTCAGATCTTCCGGTACGCTGCCTTTAAGTTCGATGGTCAGGTACGAGATGCAGCGGTCGTTATAGACTGTCCAGGGTTCGGTGATGGCCTGGGTCGGGCAGGCATCTATACAGCGAGTGCAGCGCCCGCAGGTTCCCCAGGCTGGCTGGTCATATTCCAGTTCCAGGTCGGTCAGGATTTCGGCCAGGAAGAAGTAGGAACCAAAGCGGCGGTTAATCAGGTTGGTATTTTTGCCAAAAAAACCCAATCCGGCCCTTTGAGCGACCGCCCGGTCCACGATGCGGGCCGTATCCACCAGCAAACGGGCTTCATCAGACCCGGTGCGCTTCTTTATTTTCTCAAAAAGCGTCTGCATTTTAGCTTTTAGCACGTCGTGGTAATCTTTGCCCCAGGCGTAACGGGCTATTTTGCCGCGTGGGCCGGGGATTTCATCCAGGGACGGCGGGTCTTGCAGGTAAGAGATACCCAGCGAGATAATCGAGCGGACTCCCGGCAGCAGGTTAGCCGGGTCGCTGGCAAAGTTGGCCCGTTCTTTGGTGAACCAGGCCAACCCGGCAATGCGGCCCTGCTCGATATGTTCCAAAAGGCGGGCCTGAGTTTCCTCAAACGGCCCGGCCTGGGCTATTCCCACCAGGTCAAAGCCCAAAGCCTGGGCTTCCTGTTTGATATAGCCGGTTAATTCCAGGTAATCCAAGTCAATTGCTTTCCCGGTAGCTTAATAAAACTACTTTTTTCTCCAAATAACTAACTTACGTTATATATCCAGGTAAATTATAGCACAGGCCAATTGGACAAACCTCGCCGATTACCGACTACTGACCAATAACCACTATTCAACTGGCTTTAAGCCCAATTTTTGTGCTACAATGGCGGCCAGAATACCAGAAACGGAAGAGGTTTAACGTGTGACCGAGCAACCCGGAGAAACCAATAATTTAGAAGCTTTAGACGAGCGGTTACGCCGCATAGCCACCGAAACCTTACAGCGCGAGGGGCCGCAATGGTTTTCGGGCCAGCCGCGTTTCCCTCGCGACCCCAATCGCTGGATTTGCTTTTTAGGGACGGGCGGCTCACCTCGCTGTATGCTGACCCAGGTGGCCCACACCGGCGGCTTTATGATTAACTTGCCCGATTTTTCTATGCACGTGGACCCCGGACCTGGCGCGATTCTCCAGGCCAACCGCTACAAACTGGACCCAACCGCCCTGGATGCCGTCTTTGTCTCCCACGCTCACACCGACCATTATACCGAGGCCAACACTATGATTGAGGCCATGTGCCGCATGATGAGCCAGCGGCGCGGCCATGTCCTGGCCCCGGCTGAAATCCTGGATGGCAATTATATCAGCCCGTTTCACCAGGGCCAGGGTACTACTACCGGCCCTTACCGGGGCGGCCCGGCTGTTTCGCTGGCCTTGCGAGATAACCAGCCGGTGGCGCTGGGCGAAGCCATCCTGACTCCCCACCGGGCCTATCATGGCGGCGAGAATTACGGCTTTGTGCTGGAATATAACGGTCTGACCATCGGCTATACTAGCGATACCAACTATATTCAGTCTTACCGGGATACCTCCGGCCAGCTTCAGGAAGCCAGCAGCTCCAACCGTTTTGGCGAATTGCGCGACATGGCCGAGATTGTCGAGTATCGCCGCGATTTAAAAGAATTTTACAGCCAGGTTGATATTCTGGTAGCCAATGTCACTTTTCACAATATGTGGAGTCACCGCCACCTGACCGGGTATGGTCTGACCCATCTTTTGACCGGCTCGAAGGTGCGGCAGTGTTTTATCACCCACCTGGACAGCACTTATTTTACCAATCCGGGCCTGGCCGACGACCTGGCCGCTTACATCACCCAAAAAAGCGGTGTTAAAAGCCAGGTGCCGGTAGAGGGAACCCTTTATGAGTTATAATCCTCCGCCTCCGGATTTCAACCCGCCGCCCTATTCCTACGCTTCACCCACCAGTAATGACCCGGCCAGCCCGTTAGCTCCGGTCAAGGAAGTCCGGCCAAACCCTACCCCGGCTATTGCCAACCTCTGTTTCTTCGTAGGAGTGATGGCTTTTTTAACCTTCAGCGTGATTGCTCAACTCAACAACTGGGGCTTTTTCCTGACCTCTACCATTGGGGAACTGGCCCTGGCCCTGACCGCCATTTTCTTTTGCGTGATGGGGCGCTATAGTTTCAAGGAAACTTTTAGCCTGCGGAGGCTGGACCTCTGGAATATCTTTTTATGTGTGCTGATTGGGTTTGTCGGGCAGTTTGCGGTACGCTTTCCAACCGCCCTCAACCAGTGGATTATGCAGATTTTCGGCCCTTTCACAGACAATTTATTCCCCAACCCGCCCGACTTGCCGGGCCGCTTGCTCTTTTTCTTTGCGGTTGTGGTGTTTGGGCCACTCTGTGAAGAAACCCTGAACCGGGGCTTTGTCCTGGCCGGGTATCGCCATTTAAGTTTCTGGAAGTGCATCTTTTTTGTTGGCTTGCTATTCGGCCTGTTTCATCTGTATCCTTTCCGTTTCGCCTACACTTTTCTGCTGGGCATGACCCTGGCTTACCTGGTGCTGGTAACTGGTTCGCTTTGGAGCAGTATAGCGGCCCATGTCGGCTTTAACCTGCTGGGCGGTTTCTCGCCCTGGCTTCTGGATATAATTAACCAGATGGCGAAGGATAGCGGGCAGAAGGTTGTTTCGGGCGAAGGCGATATAGACCTTAGCTCTTTACTGGCAACTATTCCCATCAGCCTGATTGCCGGTGGAATATTTTTACTGCTCATGCGGGCCGTCACCAAACGTATGGCTAAACGGCGTTCCGACCTTGAAGTGGGCTACCTGGGCCTGGCCCGTAATATCCGGCCAGATTTGGCCTCTGGAAGCACTCCAACCGGCCTTTTCTTCGGACCTAACAAACGTTATACATATTCAAGGTATGGGTACGAACGTTCGGACACCACGTTCATTCATCCTTCAACTGAGCCTGAATTTGCTCCACCAACTCAAAACCAGGCTCAATTAGACAATTCAACAGCCTCACTATCGCCAGAGCCAATCAATTCGCCTTATATGACACCACAGGGCTTTGTTCCACCGAATTCGCACGCTAATTATCCTGTTTCGCCGGTTTCGAGCCAGTCCGCCGCCCCGAATTACTCAGCCGAACAGCCGAATTATGCCTGGGACAATCCACCTGCTCCGCTATATCGCCTCACTCCGCAGTCGAGTCGGTGGTGGAAACTGAGCTTTATTTTGATTTTCCTTTTCTATTTCTATACTGCTGCGACTGAAATCTCCATTCGGCTCAAACCGGATAAGACGGTTGTGCCTAAAACACCTTCTTCCCAGGTCCAGCCCAGGCAGGAAAACGGTCTAATCGGTTTGAAATATTATTCTGTCAGGTAACTCAGGTTGGCTGATTGTAATAAGCTTTCTTGACAGGATTAAGGTCAAAGAAGTAGGTCCAAAAACGGACCCACTTGTCACTCTCTTCGAGTGCGAGCTAAGTCGAAAAATCTCGGCCCGGTGGGATACTTTAAAGGTGAAAACCTGATTTCAGGCTAAACCAGGGTGATACTCGGCATAATCTTTTCTGATAAATTATTCGACAGACCGGGGAATTTTCACTTCAGTTTACACCCGATGGACGTGACAAGGGTTGGCTTGTTGCCAGTCTTTTAAATCTCAACAATGGCAAGATTAGTTCACAAGGTGATTGATTCGTGCTGAGTTATGGGCT
>JAYSYV010001094.1:0-1138 GCA_043727245.1 Chloroflexota bacterium
AGTGAGGTCGCATTTGCCGCAGTAGAAGGTTTTATAACCCAGCCTGGTTAATTTCTTACGCTAGCAGCCTGTCGGAGTAATCGAAATGACTACCACTTACAGACAAAGCATCTCAATTTAGAACTACAGGTAGTACCCTTTCGGCCAAAATAAGGCTCTCTCCGTCAAACTGCTAGGCTACTTCCGCTCCCAGGCTTTATCCTTCCGCCTGGTGAAATAACACGTCAAGGCCAGGAACAGGGCAATCATAGCTATCAGAATACCCCAGCGGCCCAGCAGGTGCAATGCCCGGCTGGCCTGGAAAGTACCAGGCGTGTAGTCTGATTTATCGGTGGGATTATTATCATAATTTCCAGGCTCAAAATCTTTAACCCCCGGTAGTGAAGCCGGTTGAACACCCGGCGGAGCGCCCGCCAAAAGTTGATAATACTGCCGGTTGAGGTCGGCAGTTGTACCCAGGCTATCAATTGACCACCTGGTAACAGTAACATAGCTCAAAACCTGGGCCGGACCGGTTAAAGGGAAAATTAATCCGGCCAGGATAATCTGGGGAACCAGCAGAATCGGCACGATACTGGCCGCTTTGTCGGTATTACTCACCAGGGCCGAGACCAAAAGACCCATACCTAGCCCCGCCATTGTGGTCAGCCAGACCCCGATAATCAACTCTAAAACAGCCGGTAAGATAGTCCCGGAAGGAGGCAGCCCCGTCCTGATTAATACTATCCCGGTCAAAAGGAGGCTCTGTATGATACACAGCACCGTCAGAACGGCTACTTTTGACATGACATAGGGGAAAACGCGCAGGTTTACCAATCTTTCCCGCAAGTAAATCGGAGTTTCTTTGGTTATTTCACGGGCGGCATTGCTTGTACCCAGCCAAACCGCCGCTACACTGAGCATGAAAAGTACTTTCTGGGCATCGCCCGGCGTTTTACCATCGGCAAAGACACTTCCACCGGCGACCAGGGCCAGGATTATTCCTATAATCGGAGCCTGTAGAATCAGAACCAGCAAATTTACCCGGTCGCGCCGGACCAGTTCGGCATAGCGCCGGGTTAAAATCCTAAACTGCCGCCAGTTTGAAGTTTTCGGGCCTTTGACATTGGCAACCGGACGGATGTTCGGGCCGGAAGCA
>JAYSYV010001095.1:0-3835 GCA_043727245.1 Chloroflexota bacterium
CGTTCCAGGTTTTCGCCCACCGAGTCGTTGAAACTGGTCAGGCGCATGCGGTCCTGGGCCAGCCGTTCCAGGTCAATATCAGCCATAATAATTTGCTCATTGGTGGCAAACCGTTCGGCTTCGGCCAGGTGTTCATTATTCTCATAAATCAGGGCGTGGCCGTCCCAGGCCAGGTCGGTAGTGGATTCGCCCGGTCCGGCAGCCGAATAGAGATAGGCGGCGATGCAGCGGCCCGATTGCGAGGAACACAGGTCGCGCCGGTAATCGGCCTTACCAACCGTAATATTGCTGGCCGATAGATTCGTCAGGATGGTGGCTCCGGCCAGGGCGGCATAGGTACTGGGTGGAATGGGGGTCCAGACATCTTCGCAAATTTCGGTGTGCAGGACGAAATCGGCAACGGTCGTGGCGCTAAAGATAATGTCGTTGCCAAAAGGCACACTCCGGCCCAGGAAGATTACTTCGCGGCTGACCGCGTTGCGGCCAGAGGTAAACTGGCGTTTCTCGTAAAACTCGCGGTAGTTGGGCAGGTAAGTCTTGGGAACGATGCCGAGAACTTCGCCCCGGTAAATGACTACCGAGCAGTTAAATAATTTGCCTTCAAAGCGCAGTGGCGCACCGACCAGCAGCACCGGGTTAAGCTGGCGGCTTTCCTCGACCAGATTAGCCATGCTGGCGATAGTGGCATCGAGCAGAGCGTCTTGTTGGAACAAATCTTCGTTGGTATAGGCCGAAATCCCCAGTTCCGGGAAAAGCGCCACCGCTCCCTGGCGGTCCGAAACCTGCCGGGCCAGGGCCAGGGTTTGCTGAGTGTTATAAACCGGGTCGGCTACCTTCACAAAAGGAATACAGACCGCTACCCGCACAAAGCCGTGTGAATAAATCGAGTTGAAAGGCTGGTGCATCTCGTTACAAACCTCCACTTGCCATTTCGCTAATCTTCAAGAGATAGCCTAAAAGATTGTTATGAATTAGTCAAATTAACTAATTACGGTTTACGTTCTCCGACTTTCCCGAAAGTGGTAGAATAACTTTACGGTATCGTGGATTTGCTAACCAAAAAGACAGGACAAGATAGGAATTATGACAAGGCTTTTAACCATCGAGCAGGTAGGCCATTTCCCCCGGCCTGGCACGGAAGGCCCGCGCCGCTTTGAATTTACTCCCGATAGCGCCAGCTTATTATACCTGGCAAGCGTCCCCGGCTCGCTGGTGCAACAGTTCTGGTCGTACGGCCTGGCTTCGGGCGAACGCCGCCAGTTGAGCGATATGGGCGGTTCAAGTCCGGCCCGGCTTTCGCGTGAGGAAGAATTATTGAGAGAGCGCACCCGCACCAGGGAACTGGGCATCACCGATTTTCAGGTGGCGAGCAAGTCGCAAGCCCTGACTATACTGGTATCGCTGGGCGGTTGGCTTTATATCCGGCAGGGCGAGGCCGCCTTCCGCCGCCTGGAAGGTACTCAGGGAGCTACAAACGCCCGGCTTAGTCCGAACGGTACACGCGTGGCTTTCGTGCGCCAGAATAATCTTTACCTGTTGGACCTGGATGGGACAAATGAACCGCTGGCCCTGACCGCCGATACCGAGGAAGGCATCACTAACGGGCTGGCCGAATATATCGCCCAGGAAGAAATGGACCGGCTGGACGGCTTCTGGTGGAGTCCCGATAGCCGCCGGTTGGCTTTCGAGCGGGCTGACAGCCGCCATATCCCGGTATTTTCGATTTTGCACCAGGGCCAATCGTCCGGGCGCGGCGAAATCGAAGAACATCGCTATCCCTTTACCGGCGAAGCCAACGATAAGGTCGAACTGGGGATTATTGACCTGCCGGAGTCTGGTTCCTTCCAGACCGCCCCTCAAATCCACTGGCTGGACCTTAACCTGACCGAAACCGGGGCAGGGCGACCAATGCCCCTGGCAGATGGCTATCTGGCGCGGGTGAATTGGCGGCCTGATGGCACTCTGGCCGTTCAACTGGAAACCCGCGACCAATGCCATCTGCAACTGGTTTTGTTTGACCCTCAAAGCAATAGCCACCGGGTTTTGTTGGAAGAAGTGGGTCAGCCCTGGCTTAACCTGCACGCTCTGACCCACTTCTTAAAGAGCGGTGAAATTTTGCTGGGAAGCGAACGGTCCGGCTACCTGCATATCTATCTTTACGACAAAGCTGGCCGCGAAGTGCGCCAGCTTACGGCGGGCGACTGGCTGGTGATGGGCATTAACCGCCTGGATGAACAAAACCGGCTGGTCTACTTCACCGCCACCAAAGACAGCCCGTTGGAGCGGCATCTTTACGCCGTATCGCTGGATGGTGGCGAACCGGCCCGGCTGACCCAGGAAGCAGCCTGGCATACTGTCGAGGTATCCCCGGACGGGCAGTGGTTGGTGGACCGCTGGAGCAGCCTGGAAAGCCCGGTCCGGGTTACGCTCGGACGGATTGAAGAAGGCCGCGCAGTCCAGACCGTCGCGACCCTCTATGAAGAACCCTCGGTCAGCCCGGTTGCCCTGGGTTTGCGCCCGCCGGAGTTGGTCCGCTTCCCGGCAGAAGATGGCACTATCCTGTATGGCGCGATTTACCGTCCCGATGAGGCCGGTTCAAAGCAGCCCTATCCTTTGATAATGTCGGTCTACGGCGGTCCCGGCGCACAGCGGGTCCAGAACAACTGGGATTTGACCGTAGACATGCGGGCGCAATACCTGGCCCAGCAGGGGTTTGTGGTCTTTAGGGTGGATAACCGGGGCAGCGCCAACCGGGGATTAGCCTTTGAAGGCGTGCTGGCGGGACGTTTCGGGGAAGTCGAGCTACAGGACCAGCTTGCCGGAGTCAAATTCCTCACCGGGCAGGGCCAGGCCGACCCGGACCGGGTGGGCATATTCGGGTGGAGCTACGGTGGTTACATGACTTTAATCGCCCTTCTGAAAGCGCCTGGTGTTTTCAAAGTAGGCGTAGCCGGAGCGCCGGTAACATTCTACGAAGGTTACGATACCCATTACACCGAGCGTTACCTGGGAACGCCTCAGGCCAACCCGGACGGCTATCAGGCCACTTCGGTGCTGCCCCTGGTCGGGGAACTTCAGGGCAAACTGCTTTTGGTTCACGGCCTGGTGGACGAGAATGTCCATTTCCGGCATTCGGCGGCTTTGATCGAACGTCTGGCCGAGGAGCAAAAGAAATTCGACCTGCTAGTTTTCCCGGAAGAACGCCACATGCCGCGTAAACCGACTACCCTGACTTACCTGGAACAACGTGTAACCGATTTTTTCAAAGATAATTTATAAAAAAATCTATAACGAACTATAATAAGAAGGGTATATTTACTATGACAATTAGCGCGGAACGGCGCGAAAGGGCTTTTAACGAAGCCCAGACTCTCGCTGAATTTATGGACTCGATGCAGGTGAACCAGGCCGATTTCCGGGCCAACTTTGCCGCTTATACGCTGGATGAAGCCGAAAGGGCGTTCTTTGCTGGTTTGCCCGAACCGGTTGAGGTGCTGGTCCTGGCGCACGACTGGTGCGGAGATGTGCTGGCGAATCTGCCACTTTTTGGCCGCATCGAGGCGGATACCGGCAAATTGCACCTGCATATCATTCCCCGCGACCCTGCTAATACCGATATAGCGGCGGGCTATCCGCACCCGCTGGACGGCAGTCACCGTATCCCGACTTATATCTTTTTCAACCAGGCCGGGGATGAACTGGGCCTCTTTATTGAACGAGCTGCCGCTATCACCGACCAACAGGCCGGTTGGCGTTTGGCATTCTTCGAGGCCAATCCCGGCCTGGAAGGGGAAAATAAACCGTTTGGCGAGTTACCGGACGAGGTTAAGCAGCC
>JAYSYV010001096.1:0-3834 GCA_043727245.1 Chloroflexota bacterium
TGCGGCAAGCAGTTCAGGGTAGTAGGTAGACCCTTTAAGATGAAAGGATCAGGTCGTTTCCAATGACAACCAATCAACCGTTAATTCGTTTTTCGGTAATTGGGGTAAATCACTTCCATGTCTATGGGATGATAAATTCGCTAATAAAAGCGGGGGCCGAGTTTGTAGCGGTCTACAATAAAGAACTGGATGTGCTGGTTAAATTTATTCAATGGTATCCCCAGGCCAAAGTAGTCGATAATCCCCAGGAAATCCTGGAGGATGAATCAATTCAACTGGTCGTCAGCGCGGCAATTTACAGCGAACGCGCTCCTTTAGGGGTAGAAGTTATGCGCCACGGCAAGGATTTCCTCTCCGACAAACCCGGCTTCACCACCCTGGAACAACTGGCCGAAGTCCGCCAGGTTCAGGCCGAAACGGGCCGGATTTACTCGATTTGTTTCAGCGAACGCTTCGAGAGTCCTGCCACGGTCAAGGCCGGGGAACTGGTGGCCCAGGGCCGGATTGGCCGGGTAATTCATACGCTCATCGTAGCTCCACATCGCGCTAACGTTAAAATCAGGCCCGCCTGGTTTTTTCAAAGGGAACACAACGGCGGTATACTGGCCGATATAGGTTCGCACCAGTGCGATCAGTTCCTTTTCTTTACCGGCTCGACCTCGGCGGAGATTGCTACCTCAGCGGTCGCAAATTACAAGCATCCCCAGTTTCCCGGTTTTGAGGATTTCGGCGAAATGGTCTTGCGAGGAAACAATGGCAACGGTTATGTCCGGTTGGATTGGTATACCCCGGATGGCCTATCTAACTGGGGTGACGGGCGGCTTTTCATCCTGGGAACAGAGGGTTATATCGAGGCTCGCAAGTATGTGGATATTGCCGGGCGGCCCGATACCGACCATCTTTTCGTGGTAGACCAGAAAAGCACCGAGTACATTAATTGCAAAGAGGTTCCCTTGCCCTATGCCGGACAACTGATTTACGATGTTATCAACCGGACGGAAACAGCTATGAGCCAGACCCATTGTTTTCTGGCCTCAGAACTGGCCCTTAAAGCGGAAGCCCAGGCGACCCGGCTAACCTCATCCGTGGGACACAGACCTTAAGTATAGGAGCAAGATGGAAAAATTAGATTATCTTGAGAAAATTACCCGCGCCAGTGAAGGCGCAATAGTGCGAGTGCCGGTCCAGCCTCTATTAAATTTCGTGACGGCTTTCCTGCAAAAAATGGGCCTGTCCGGGTCTGATGCCAGCCAGGGGGCGGAAATCCTGGTCGCCAGCGACTTGCGCGGCATCGAATCACACGGTGTTCCCCGCCTGGATATGTACATGGAAATGTTCAAAAAGGGCATTATCCGGCCTGACGCTCCTTTTACGATAGAGCGTGAAAGCGGGGCAACGGCTATGGTAGATGGCGGAGGCGGTTTGGGGCTGTTAGTCGGACGGCGAGCCATGCAACTGGCGATTGATAAAGCCCAGGCAACCGGCGTGGGCATGGTCGCTGTGACCAACAGCAGCCATTTCAGTATAGCAGGGTATTACGCCGGAATGGCCCTGCCCTACGATATGATTGGGCTGGCCTTCACCAACTCCGGGCCGCTAGGAGTGCCAAGCGGCGGGCGCGAAAATCGCTTCGGCTCCAACCCGTTGGCTTTTGCGGCCCCGGCAGGTGCGGAATTGCCTTTTGTGCTGGATATGGCGACTACGGTCGTATCGCTGGGAAAAGTCGAGATTGCCGCCCGTACCGGCAAGAAACTGCCGGTCGGCTGGGGTATGGACCAGAACGGCCAACCTACCACCGACCCCTATACCGTCATAAAATCCCGATTGGTCGCGCCGCTAGGCAGCTTGCCGGAATTAAGCAGCCACAAGGGCTACGGACTGGCTGTGATGGTGGATATTCTTTGCGGTGTCTTGAGTGGAATGGGTTCCGGGTTGCGCCTACCTCGCCTGAAAGCCGGGCATTTCTTTGGGGCATTGCGTATAGATGCCTTCCGGGATGTAGCCGATTTCAAGGCCGAAATGGATGCCATGATTCGCGATTTACACGCCACTAAACCGGTCGAGGGCGTGGATAGAGTCTATGTAGCAGGTGAAAAAGAATATCTGGCTGAGGTCGAGAACCGGCGGCTGGGCGTACCTCTTCTGCCCGGCGTGGTGGCGCGTCTGCTGGAATTGGGTCAGGAGTTGGGCCTTAACTTAGAAGGATTTAATTAACTATGTCAAATCCATAAGAATTTTAACTGGCCGAATGTTCCTGGCTAAATATTTACCTGTTGAGATATAGACGCAGATTAATAAATAGAGTGGAGATGAAATGATAAAGTCAAAAGATTTGTTCGGGATTTTTCCGCCTGTACCAACGCCTTTTAATGAAAGCGGCGAAGTAGCCCTGGATAAATTAGCTTCAAACCTGGAAAAGCTGGCTTCTACCCGGCTGACCGGTTTTGTTATCCTGGGCAGTAACGGCGAATATGTTTACCTGGACGACACTGAAAAGTTTGCAATGTTTGAAACCGCCCGTAAGGCCATCCCTGCCGACCGCTTATTTCTGGCCGGGACCGGGGCTGAATCTACCAGGGTTGCGCTCAGGTTGACCCTGGCTGCTGCCGAAGCCGGGGCCAATGCCGTCCTGGTAAATACTCCCTCTTATTACAAACCGGCCATGACCCACGCGGCCCTGGTCAAACATTACACTACCCTGGCCGATGCCTCGCCTGTCCCGGTAATTCTCTACAATATGCCAGCCTATACCGGCCTGGATTTAACGGCTGAAACGGTCCTGGAATTAGCCGCGCATCCCAATATTATCGGGCTTAAAGAAAGCTCGGCTAACGTGGTGAAAATTGGCGAAATTATGCTGGCCGTGAGGCAGCGCAAGCTCGATTTTACGGTCCTGGCCGGTTCAGCTTCCTTCTTGCAGGCGGCCCTATCGGTTGGAGCCAGTGGCGGCATCCTGGCAAGCGCCAACGTAGCGCCGGAGCTTTGCCTCAAAATTTTCGAGGCTACAACCGGCCATGATGCTTCCGCAACCGCCCTTCAGCATAGCTTGCTGGCCTTAAATGCCAGTGTTACCACGCGCTTTGGAGTGGCAGGGTTAAAATATGCTATGAGCCAGGTCAAGCTATATGGCGGCCCGGTCAGGCCGCCCCTTTTAGCGGCTTCCGCCAGCGCTCAGAGCGAAATAGACCAAATTCTTTCGCAGCTCGATCAGGCTTCCATTCTCAAAACGCATGAGTAGAAAAAGAGAACACTGTGGAAGTTGAACCTAAAGGGCTTCAAAAAGGGCTGACCAGTTATGCCGCCGCTTTTGGGCCAGCTACCGGGGTGAAGAAATAGAGGAGGGCGAAATCGAGGCGGTCAATAACCGGCTGGTCGCCAGCACCGGAACCTGTTCGGTAATGGGAACCGCCAGCACTATGGCCTGTGTGGAAACCATTACTCAGGCCGACCAGGGCTGTGATTTTGATTTTTTGCAAGCCCCGAAATCAAAGAAAAGAGAACTTTAACCTATCATGAACCACTACAAAATTGCCGTAATACCCGGCGATGGTATCGGGCCGGAAGTTATTCCCGAAGGACTTCAAACTTTAAAGGAACTGGCCGAAATTGGCGGCAACTTCCAGTTTGAAGTAGAAGAATTTAACTGGGGTTCGGAACGCTATCTCCGGGAAGGCAGCATGATGCCCTCGGATGCGGTTGCTACGCTGGAGCGCGGTGGGTTCGATGCCATGCTGGTCGGGCCGGTGGGCGACTCCCGCGTGCCGGACCATATCACACTCTGGGGGTTATTACTACCCATCCGGCAGGGACTGGAACAATATATAAACCTGCGGC
>JAYSYV010001097.1:0-1137 GCA_043727245.1 Chloroflexota bacterium
CCGATTATCTTAAAATTGCTGCTGTGGACCCGCATCAACATGGCCGTCTGCGGCGTAATGGCCGCTGCGTAATCCTGGGCGTAGGTCTTGTTGGTAGTACCCACTTCGACCAGCCTGGTTCCGCTCTGAGCCATCACGTCAGGAATGCGGAAGCCACCGCCGATTTCCACGGCCTGACCCCGGCTTAGAATTACTTCTTTGCCCTGGGCGAAAGTGGTCAGCAGCATAAAAAGGGCGGCAGCATTGTTATTAACAGCGATTCCAGCTTCGGCCCCACTCAACCGGGCAATCAGGCTTTCTACATGGGAAAGGCGGCTGCCGCGTTCGCCGCTTTCCAGGTCGTATTCCAAATTGTTATAGGCTCCGGCCACCTGTACAACAGCGGCGGTAGCGGCCTGACTGAGAGGCGCTCGGCCCAAATTGGTATGTAAAATAACCCCGGTGGCGTTGATTACTTCGCGCAGGTTGCTTTCCAGGGTCTGGGCGGTTTTCCGGGCGGCTCGTCCGGCGAGTTCGCCCAGGCTCAACTCTCCCTCCTGGACCTGTTCATGGCGGATAAGCTGGCGGGTTTCTTCGAGGGTCTGACGGGCCATTTCCACCAGCAGTTCGTGCGGTACATCTTCGGCCAGCGCCCGTAGCGGCTCGGCTTGCAGCAGTTTCTCGATGCTTGGCAAACCACGCATTAGCTTATTTAGTTCAGCGAAATCCTTGATTGACATAATTTCCTTGTATTAAAAGGTATAGTCCGGGCCGGGTTCGGTCAGCAATTTTTGGGTTGATGGAGACCGGGAAACTAGCAGAGGTTGGGGCCGGGATAAGACCAGTTGAGTTAGAGGGTGCAGTTTCGCCACAGGCGCTTAAAGGCAAAGCCAGCAGGCACAGTGCCAGGCACAGCGATACCCGGTAAGAGTTTTTAGAAGTTCGCAAGTAGCCCGGCATTCTGGCAACCCTCCCTGCTAAATGATAAATACGGTCCGAACAACTCGGTCAGTTATTAATATACCACTAATAGCCTATAGTCCTGGCAAATTGTCCAATTCGCAAAGGCTATACCACCGTTCCTGCTTCGACAATCAGCCGGCCATCTACTTTTAAGGTGACACCCGGTATGGTGAAATCCATCTCTATATCTGACTG
>JAYSYV010001098.1:0-1137 GCA_043727245.1 Chloroflexota bacterium
GTTAGCAGATCGAAATCAATGGTGTCACGGTCCTGGTGGACAATATTGTTACCAATCCAACCGGCGCTATAACACACCACTAGAATAATTATGAACAGGACCAGGGCCAGTACATTCAGCTTGCCGCTAAAGAATTTTGCAAAACCGACTGCAAAAAACCCGCGAGCCTGGGACTTGCGACGTTTGGAGAGTGGTTGGTTGCCCGGAGTGGTCGTAACTTGAGTACTTGTTTGACTCATGCTTATTTCCTAACTTCTTTCCTCAAAATTAGTGTAGCCAACTCAATTCGCCTAGTCGTAGCGAACACGCGGGTCAACCAGACCGTAACCAATATCGGCCAGCAAAGTGCCGATTACTGTCAAAATAGTCCCGATATAGAGAATACAGAGTAATACTGGCATATCACGGCTGGAGGCTGATTGGAAAAAGAGCCTTCCCATGCCAGGCCATTGAAATATTGTCTCGGTGATAATCGCACCACTAACCAACGAGGGCAACAGATAGCCCAGCAAAGTAACGACTGGGATAAGGGAGTTGCGAAAAACGTGCCAGCGATTGACTTCTTTAAGAGGCAAACCTTTGGCATAGGCCGTGCGGACGTAGTCCTGGCTCAATACTTCCAGAGTTTCGGCCCGGACAAAGCGGGTAAAGCCAATCAAAACACCACTCGAAAGCAAGGCGGCTGGAATCATCAGGTTCAAAAACCAGGGTCCAAATCCACCACTCTCGCCTGGGCCAGGAAACAATTTACCTTCACCCTGGGGGAACCACCTGATAGTATTAGCCAGGATAATGATAACCATTAGGGAAATCCACCAGACCGGCATACAGCTACCGACTACAGTAATGACTCGGACAATATTATCGCCCAACTTACCACGGCGGCGGGCGGCATAAATACCCAGCGGAATACCCAGCATACCAATCAAATAACTTGCCAGACCAAGTTGGGCTGTTGCCGGAATGCGGTCTAGCACTAAAGCGGCGGCCTGGCGGGGATTGGTGTAGGAGCGGCCAAAGTCGAATGTAACAATCCGTCCCATCCAGACAACATACTGCTCGTACAATGGTTTATTCAAACCATAACTATCACGAATGGCCGAAATCTGTTCTCTGGTTAGTTTAGGGTTTTGAGCC
>JAYSYV010001099.1:0-3832 GCA_043727245.1 Chloroflexota bacterium
TTTCAAATAACGCCCAACTTGGGAAACTGACTACCCGTGTGGCTATCCCGGCTTCTTGCAGCTTGACCTGGGCATCCAGGGCCAGCGAAACTTCCGAGCCGGTGGCGATTAAAATTAGCTGCGGTGTGCCACCCTGGGCTTCGGAGAGTATATACGCTCCTTTAGCCAGACCGCTGGACTTCGCGAACTTGTCCTGGTCAATAACCGGCAACTTCTGGCGGCTCAGGACAAGACCAACCGGCCCTTCCGATTGCAAAGTCACCCGTAAAGCTTCGACCGTTTCGTTGGCATCGGCGGGGCGAATCATGTTCAGCCTGGGCATAAGCCGCAGCGACATTAGATGCTCAATCGGCTGATGGGTCGGACCATCTTCACCCAGGCCGACGCTATCGTGGGTCCAGACAAAAATTGAAGGCAGGTCGGAGAGGGCCGCCAGGCGGACCGCCGGGCGCATATAATCGCTAAAAGTGAAGAAGGTCGCGCCATACGGCCAGACCCCACCGTGAGCGGCTATGCCGTTGACTGCCGCGCCCATTCCAAATTCGCGGACACCCCAGTTGATGGTCCGTCCAGCGTAAGTGCCATGCCACTTGTTAGGCTGAAATTCGGGATAAGCTTCAAGCTTGGTAAAAGTGGACTCGTTCAGGTCGGCTGAACCGCCAAAGAGGGTCGGGATAAACTCGGCTACTGCATTCAGGGCTTTACCCAGGATGATACGGGTCGCGACCGGGCCATCTTTAGGCGTATAGACCGGCAATTTGCTGTCCCAACCGGCGGCCAGTTTGTGGTCCAGGGCATTTTGAAGTTTCTGGGACAAGTCCGGCTCGGCCTGTTTGTAGCTCTCAAACAGTTTGTTCCATTCGGCTTCCAGCTTGCCACCGTTTTCACCAGCCTGGCGGAAGACCTGGAGAGCTTCTTCGGGGACATAGAAATCCTGGTCGGTCGGCCAGCCCAAAGCCTGCTTGGTCAACAGAATTTCATCTTTACCGAGCGGATTACCGTGAGCTTTGGCCGTATCCTGGCGGTTCGGGCTGCCGTAGCCGATGTGGGTATGGCAGATGATAATCGAAGGCTGGTCGAGGACAGACTGGGCTTCCCGGATAGCCTTATCAATCGCTTCGATGTCAGTCGAGGCGCTGGGTACATCCTGAACGTGCCAGCCGTAAGCCTCAAAGCGTTTATTTACATTTTCGGTAAAGGTCAGGTCGGTGCTGCCGTCAATCGAAATATCATTATCGTCATAGAAGGCGATAAGCTTGCCCAACTGAAGGTGTCCGGCCAGGGAAGCCGCCTCGTGGGAAACCGCTTCTTCCATACAACCGTCACCGGCGAAAACGTAGGTAAAGTGGTTGAAAAGGTCGTGGTTAGGTTTGTTAAAGGTTGCACCCAGGAAAGCTTCGGCGATACACTCGCCCACGCTGTTAGCGAAACCCTGGCCGAGCGGGCCAGTTGTCACTTCCACGCCGGGAGTCAGGCCACGTTCGGGATGGCCGGGGGTCAGGCTGTCCCACTGGCGGAATTGCTTTAATTGTTCCAGGGGCAGGTCATAACCGCCCAGAAAAAGCAAGCTATAAATTAGCATTGAAGCATGCCCGTTGGAAAGGATAAAGCGATCCCGGTTGGCCCAGTTTGGATTTTTAGGATTAAAGCGCAGATGTCTGGTCCAGAGAGTGTAAGCAATAGCTGCCATGCCCATCGGTGCGCCTGGATGGCCGCTGTTGGCCTTCTGGACACCATCAACGGATAAAAACCGGATGGTATTAATACAAAGCTGGTCCAGTTGATCGCTGGTCAATTTATTGGGTGTTGCAGTAGTCAAATTCCGCGCCTCCTTTAATTTCGTTGAACGTTGAACTAATTCGTAAAACGTCGAACGGTAAACCTGTTAAGAAACCTCAATTAAAAATAACTTTATTTATTATACCGAATTACTTCTTTCTATCTGAAATTAAATTCCTCTACCCAGGTCGTTTTACGCATTTAAACCGTCTTATTTCTAACCAGTACATCGTAAAGCTGCTTCTGCCGTTCAATGGCGGCTGCATAGCGGCTGTGCCGGGCCGGGTTGGGCTGATAGGTCTGTCCAAAACCGAACTCGGCGTGACTGAGGCCGCCCGTTTGCCATTCGGGTTGGTGCAAGACGGGCAGAGTTCCCGGACTTTCCACCGGGGCCGGTTTGTGTTCAACTAAAGTTGTAGCATTATCTGCGCCAACCCCTACCCCTGGTGAAACCAGCTTTACCGGGGAGGGAGGTAACGTACCAAAGACCCCCAGTTGTTCCAGGGCCAGCAAAGCCGCGCCCCGGCTGGTGGTTTCGCCTTCCGCCGAAGCCGTGACTGGCCGGTTTAAAACATCGGCCAGGATTTGCATCCAGGTCGGGGAGTTCAAGAGAGCGCCGCCGCTGGCGATGATTTGCAAAGCCGGGGGCAGGGCATCAGCCATAATCGAGTGCAGGATACCGAAACGATAAGCGATGCTTTCCAGACCCGCCCGCAAAATCTCCAGCGGCGTAGTATCCAAACTGAGGCCCACAATAGCGGCCCTGGCGCTGGCGTTCCAGCCGGGGCTGCGTTCGCCGGTCAAGAAGGGTAACACGGTCAGGCCATGACCGTCCGGTTCCAGGCGGCTCAAAGCCTTTTCGCTTTCCGCCACCGAAGGCAGTTGGAAATTCTGGCGCATCCAGGCGAAAAGATTGCCACCCTCGCTGAGCGCTCCCCCGATTACGAAGCGCCGGTAATCGGCGTGATAACACCACAGACCCCAGGGTATTTTCACCTGCGGAGCGGCATAAACTACCCGCATGGCCCCGCTGGTCCCGACCATGACCGCTATCCGGTCCGGTGAGAAACAACCGCTCCCCAAATTTCCAGCCGCGCCATCCCCGACTGCCAGAAACCACGGCACACTTGCCAGGACCGGCCAGCGGTTAGCGTATACCGGCAATAGCCCTTTTAAGGGGGTGTTCAGGTCGCCGAGCGGCGCTAACTGGTCAGCGGTAATGCCGGAAAGAGCCAGGGCTTCTTTATCCCAGTCGCGTTTATTCTGGTCGAAAAGGCCCGTACCGCTTGCCATCGAAATGCCGCAGAGGGTTTGTCCAAAGATTTTGAGATAAAGATATTCCCCAAAAGAAAGCCAGGTGCGGGTCCGCCGGAAGATTACGGGTTGTGCGGCGGCCAGCCAGCGCAGTTTAGCCGGAAAATAGCTGGCGTGAAGCTTGGTTCCAACCCTCGCCTGGAGAGCCAGTTCGTCAGTTTCGCGAATTAGTTGCCGGGCGATGGCCGCGCTGCGTGTATCGGCCCAGGTCAAAAGCGGTGTGGTGCTGTGGCCGTCTTTATCAATTCCCATCAGGCTGTGCCAGAAAGTATCTATCCCGACTCCTTCAATCTGACCGGCCAGCGGCCCGGCCATCGCCAGCAATTGATCAATTGCCTGGCAGGTAATATTTAACAACTCGTCCGGGTCTTTTTCCACTCCGCCATCGGGGGTAGTATCAAGCTGGTAGCTGGATTTGATTTCCAGCCCGTCAATTGCGTTACCGGCTGCGTCAAAAAGGCTTGCTCTAAGGGAACTGCTGCCCACATCCAGTGTCAACACTAACGGCTTCTGGGCCTGTTCCTTTGAAATAGTAGCCATATACCCCGTTCTTCGTTTCCCTTATCGCGACTTTACTTTTAGTCTTTATGACATTATCTCACAAATTCTGACCCAATACAAGTTCAAAGCAGGTCAAGCTGGCATGATAATGTGCTTCCAGTCCATGGCTATTATACAAAACAACTGCAAGGAATACAGACCTATTTTGTTAAGAAATTGTTATTATGCTAAAATAATC
>JAYSYV010001100.1:0-3829 GCA_043727245.1 Chloroflexota bacterium
CGGTATCTCAACGGGCCGAGATCCTTCACTGCGGTTCACACCCGAAGGGCGTGACAATGGCTAGAGAGAATTACATTTTGGCAAAGTAGCGGAGTGGCAAAACTTACTTTACAGAATTTAAGTCGAGAGTTCTTCGAGCAGCTTTTTTAAGCGGTCCTGCCAGGTGTCTTTGAGGAGCCGGGTATTAAGCCGCATCTGGTTGGGGGTAATACGTAATGCCTCGCCAAACTCTTTCATCAAACGGCGCGGGTCTACGTTGGCCCGGCCAGTTGGGCGTTTGCGTTCGGGCAGGGCCGGTTTCGAGCCAACCTTGCGGCGCATTTCGCTTTCCATAGTCGGAGCGGCCCAGCGCAGGGTAATTTCCCCGTCCTGCTCCATGATATTTTCCACTCCGGCCCGAATTGCCAGGACTTTGATATTCAGTAGGTACATCAGGTTACTGGCTGCCTCCGGCAACTTGCCAAAGCGGTCTTCCAACTCCTGAATCAGTTCCCGGATTTGCCCGGAAGTCTGCAAAGGCGCGGCTAGCTTGCGATACTGGTCCAACCGAACCGCCTGGTCCTTGATATAATCTTCGGGCAGGTAGGCTTTGAGCGGCAGGGAAAGATTGACCGTAGGAGCTTCGACCAGGGCTTCGATAGGCCGCTCCTCGTCACCCTTTTGCTGCTCGACTGCTTCTTCCAGCAAGCGCATATATAGTTCAAAGCCAACCGAGGCGATATGGCCGCTTTGCTCGGCTCCCAGCAAGTTACCCGCACCCCGGATTTCAAGGTCTTTCATGGCAATCTTAAACCCGGCTCCCAGTTCCTGGGTATCCAGCATGGTATCCAGACGCTTCTGGGCATCTTCGGTCATCACGCTGCCGGGCTTATAGAGAAGATAGGCATAGGCCCGGTTGGAACTGCGCCCGACCCGGCCTCGCAACTGGTAAAGCTGAGACAGGCCGTACATTACGGCGTTATCTATAATCAGGGTGTTAGCGTTGGGAATATCCAGGCCGCTTTCGATAATAGTCGTACAGACCAGCACATCAGCCTCATGGCTGGTAAAAGTCAGCATCACCTTTTCCAGTTCGGTTTCGTCCATCTGGCCGTGAGCCACCACTATCCTGGCCTGTGGCACTAACACCTTGAGCCTAGTAGCGACCTCGGCAATACTCTGTACCCGGTTATGGACAAAGAAAATCTGCCCGCCTCGGTCTATCTCGCGCAGGACCGCTTCCCGGATGAGCGATTCGCTGTAAGCCGTCACATAAGTCTTAACCGGCAGGCGTTCAGCCGGGGGCGTTTCGATAATGGAAATATCGCGCACACCGGTCAGCGACATGTGCAGGGTACGCGGGATAGGCGTAGCCGAAAGGGTCAGCACATCCACCTCGGCCTTCATTTGCTTTAAAAGCTCTTTGTGCTTGACCCCAAAGCGCTGTTCTTCATCCACAATCAAGAGACCTAAATCCTTAAAGAGGACATCTTTTTGCAGAAGGCGATGAGTTCCAATGATTATGTCAACCTGGCCTTTAGCTAACTTCTCCAGGATAACCTGCTGCTCTTTTTTGGTCCTGAAGCGGGACAACTGCTCGATACCGGTCGGGAAAGCGCTCAAACGCTGGGTAAAAGTAGCGTAATGCTGAGCCGCCAGGATGGTTGTCGGAACCAGCACGGCCACCTGTTTGTTATCCATCACCGCTTTGAAAGCCGCCCGCAAGGCTACCTCGGTCTTACCATAGCCCACATCGCCGCAAATCAGGCGGTCCATAGGCCGGGGCTGCTCCATGTCGCCCTTGGAGTCCAGGATGGCCCGCATCTGGTCGAGCGTTTCGGTATAGGGGAAAGCTTCTTCCATCTCCTGCTGCCAGGTGTTATCGGGCGGGAAAGCGTGGCCGCGCCGGGATGCTCGCTGGCTGTATAACACCAACAGTTCTTTGGACATGTCCTCGACAGCGGCCCGGACTTTGCGCTTGGCCCGCGTCCAATCGGAATTGCCAAGCCGGTTCAAGTGGGGAATAGAATGGCCGGGAGCGCTGTAGGGCAAAACCCGGTCTACCTGTTCAATCGGGACATAAAGTTTATCTTGCTCGGCGTATTTCAGGAAAAGATACTCGCGCTCGATTTCCTCCCCGGCTTCGGTGGTTTCGGCCTTGAGGCGGATTAATCCTTCATAACGGGCGATACCATGCTCAATATGAACCACATAATCACCCGGTTTAAGGTCGCGCAAGAAGGCTTCGCGCTGGTGCATCGAACGGCGAGCGCCTTCACTCTTTTCGGTTCCGCGCTGGGACTGTTTAGTCCAGCCGAAAACCTCACGGTCGGTCAGGAGGGTCAGGCCCAGCGTTTCAGAGCGCCAACCGCCAATCAGGGAGCCGTGCATGAGGTTGAACGAGCCGGGGCCGGGCAGGTTGGAAAGCTTGCTGCCGCTGCCTTCTTTACGCAGAATGGGGAAAATATCGTGGTCTTCAAACTGTTCTCGCAAACGCTCGGCCTGTTGCGTGACGATCACGATGCGGTGGCCCTCTTTTAAGAAAGTATCCACTGTCTGAATGACCCGTGGAATTTGACCGGCAAACTCGCTGACCGGCCCAAAGAGGTCTACCGGGATATTTTCACCGGGCAAGACCTGAGCTGACAAAGTAACCAGGGGAGCTTCGCCCAGTTTATCTTCCATTTCATCGGTCCGGTTGAGCATCAGGCGAGGATACTGGCTGAAACCAGCTTCAAGTTCGGTCCAGTTAAGATAAGGCCGGATGATACCAGCCGGGATTTCGCCGCCTTTCTCGAACTCAGCCCGCAGTTCTTCGGCTTGAACAGTCAATTCATCAACCGCGAAATTTATCTGGGCTGGGCCGTCCAAAATGACCACAGTGTCAGCCGGTAAGTGGTCTAACAGGCTGCACATAGCCTCACCCCCGGTATAGTAAGGCATAAACTGCTCGATACCATCGAACTGTTCGCCATTTTCTATCCGGCTTAACAATCTTTCCCATTCCTCGCGGACTTCCTCGCGCAGACCGGTGAGTTCTATCTCGGAAAGCCGCTGATAGGCTTCGCCGGAGCGCCATAAAGGCACTTCTACCGGTGGGGTCAGGCTAACTTCTTCGGTTTTCTGGCGGCTGCGCTGCGTCACCGGGTCGAAATAGCGCAGGCTGTCAATCTCGTCATCAAATAATTCCAACCGGACCGGCATTTCAGAGGTGAGCGGGAAAAAATCCACGATGCCGCCGCGCCGGCTGAACTGGCCGGGCTGCTCCACCAGCGACTCAGGGTTGTAACCCAGTTGGACGAACTGCCCTAACAAATCATTAAGATCAACTATCTGGCCGCGTTTGAGGGTAAGCACCTTCTGGCTGAAATCAGTTTTGGAAAGAGTAGGCTGCATCAAACCTTTAGCCGACGCGAAAATAGCCAACCGGCCAGACTGCGAAGGGTCAAGGTTTCTCAGGGCGGCCAGGGTTTCGAGGCGGCCACTGGTGATGGTCGGGTCTTGCCCAATCCGCTCATAGGGCAGGGTGTCGGGAGTCGGCCAGCTCAAGACCAATTCCGGTTGGGCCGAATAAGCGGCGGTGTTACGGGCCAGGTCGCGGGCCTGGCCCGGGCGGGCGGTAAGCACCAGCAGCGGGCGGCCAATACAACTTTGCAGGGTTGCCAGGAAATAAGGCCGGACAGGCGCGGATAAGCCGGACAGGTTCAAGCGAGAACCGCGCTGACGGCTCCTGGTAGCCTGTTCTAGCCGGTCGCAAAGTGATCGAAATTCGGCCTGGTCCCTCAATAAGGGTATAAGTCCAGCCAGGTTTAAATCCAACGCTGCCCACCTTTCGTAATTACAGTGCAGG
>JAYSYV010001101.1:0-1134 GCA_043727245.1 Chloroflexota bacterium
CAACCAGGTTATCCCGCCTGCGACAGGTTCCTTGAATTTCAAACCTGGAATACCGGCCTCGTTTTCGCCGATGTGGCCTTCCGAACGAATGACTACACCACCTCAACCGAAACCAGCCCAGACCGAGCCGGAAGCTAAAGCCCAGCCAGCCGCCGAACTTAAACAGGCCGCTCCGGTAGAGAAACCTACCCAGGAACCGACCAAGCCTACCGAAAGCAAACAAGACAAACAGGACGATGACGACCTGTGGGACTTGCTACCTAAAGGCTGGTAAACTTAGCTAAATAAAAAGGAGCGGCCCATTAAAAATCCGCTCCTTTTTATTCCTCCTTATTATTCAAAGTCAAAACTGAACTAACCGATAAAGGGCTTGCAGCAAAGTTAAGGAGAACACCCGGAATGCTGAGTAATTCGCAAGATGGCAAAATTCAAGCAATTCTCGAACGCGCCCGTCACGACCTGGAATTCCGTAATTTATTCTTTGCTCGACCTTTGGAAGCTCTGGCGGAGTATGATTTAACGCAAGAGCAGATGCTAAATTTTATTTTACCCAATTTTAGCTGGGTAATCGAAGGTAAACTGGCCGGTATGGCCCGCCCCAATAGTGAGGAAGCTTTGAAGGCGCTTAAATCGCAGGAAGTAACAGCCTTTCTAAGTTTAACCGAAGAACCGCTGCCGTTGAGTCTGCTTGAAAAATACCAGCTTCAAGCTGAACACCTGCCGATACCGGATTTCACAGCCCCCGATATTCAACAGGTAGAGCAAGCCACTCAGATTATTAACAAATTTCTGGAAGAAGGGTTAAAGGTAGGCGTTCATTGTAGTGCGGGCCTGGGACGCACCGGGACTATTTTAGCCTGTCACCTCGTCCGAGAGGGTACAAACGCCAGCGATGCTATCATCCAAATCCGCACAAAACGGCCCGGTTCAATCGAAACCCCGGAACAAGAAGCAATAATCAGGCAATACGAGGCCCATCTTTCGGCCTGACTTGCAGAATAGATAAGGCTATTTAATCGCCCGTGCCATTCCCTATCCCCCATCGCGTGAGAGTTTGAGCATCATAGATAGCATGGCCGGTTTCATAGATAGTAGTTTTATTGCTAAAAGGGCTGCCAACCTCAATATTTCCAC
>JAYSYV010001102.1:0-3818 GCA_043727245.1 Chloroflexota bacterium
CCGGTTGGGATATTCACAAAACCACTTGCGCCATCGGCCCAAACCACGTCCACTGCCTGGTCGTTTTTGGTGTAGCGGAACATGGAGAGCGGCAGACCCGCCTCGGCGTAGAAGTCATCAAAGTAAGCAGTCCCACCGTAAGTGGTGCTTTTCGGCCAACCGTCCAGGACCAGTTCTAGGCCTTTGAGCGGTAGAGCCAGGTTGGCCGGTCCCGCCGGGACATTGGGTGTTGCCAGCACAGCTTCGTAGCGCTGCCAGCCCTGGCTGGGTGCGCCCATGCGGCCTACGGTATAGACATAGCGGGTGTTGTTATTGTCAATGACATGGAGGTGCATTTCGGTCTGGGTGGCATCTCCCTTGGCCCAGAAACCCATTTTCGTTGGCACGAAATTCAGCTTCGGTAAGCCGGGCGGGATAAGGCTGACATAGCGGTCGCGGCTGGTATTGTAGAGATTGTAATCCACTTTGAGCGCCTGGCCGCTGCGCGCCTGGTCTGAAGTGTAACTCATGGTCACATTGGCCGCACTGGAAGCGTAACAGTTCCAGTAGCCGTTGTTGGGCTTACCGGCCTCACAACTGGTCCCGGCTCCGCCTTCGTTAAAATTGTAAAGTGTCGCGTAGTTGCTGCTGTCCTCATAGGGGTCAACCTGGCCTTGCGGAGTGGCCCCGGTCAGGCGAGTGACCATATTGGCATAAGCATCATAAGAGGGCTTATGCCCTTTCCAGTCGGTCCCGACCAGCCCGTAGCGGTCGCGTGAGTTGGTAGTATCATCGTGAAACTGGTAGATGAAATATTTCTGGACGTTGGTGGACAGGCCCATAGCATAGGTCTGTACCAGATAATTAGCCTGCTGGTCAGCCGATACCTTGTTGACACGGCCTGGGTCAGTATTTTCCGTGTTAAAGCCAAACTCGGTTGCCCAGATGGGCCGGTTGCCCAGGCGAGCGGCCATACCCTGAGCCAGGTTCATTCCGGCGCTCAACCAGTAGGCTCTTTCGGGACTCATCGAACCGCTGGCCGTATTGGGCGTAGGGTCGTTTACATAAGGGTGGATTGCCAGGATGTCGAACTTATCTCGCCCACCGGCGGCCAGCATCGCTTCCATCCAATCAATGCCATTCGATACTGGCACAAAACCGGCGCACAGCACTTTAATGCCGGGGTCAATTGATTTGATAGTATCGTAGCTGGCCGTCAGCAATCGAGCGTACTGGCCGGGGTCGGCGCTGGAGAAATAATTCGGGTCTTGCGGCTCGTTCCAGATTTGCCAGTAGCGCACTTTATCTTTGTAACGAGTGACAACCTGGCGGACGTAGTTATTCCAGGCGTTCAGGTCGGGCATGGCATGGGAAATACCCGCATTGCCGCCACCGCCCCGGTCTACGTTATATTCCAGAAGACCAAGTACCTGGATACCCCTTGATAACGAGGCATTGATGCCCTTATCGGAAAAACCCCAGTTCCACTGGCCGGGTTTTGGTTCTACCCGGTCCCAGCTAATTTCTTCTCGCGTCCAACCTACGCCCATATCTTTGGCCTGTTGAAAAGGCAGACCGTAATCATCACCTGCGCCATTGGGAATATAGCGCGAAAGGGCGTGAATATTCACGCCAAAAGGCGAGTCATTCCCGCTGCCAACGGTAGCAAAAGCGGCCTGGGTAGTGGGAGTATCGCTATAGGCGGTCAGAGTCAGTGAGGCCATGAGTAATATTGCCAGACCTAAATTAAATTTAAGATTAAATAAAAATTGCTTGTTATAGGTTCTTATAAACATTTCTACTTCCTTAACCATTGTGGGATTTTGCTTTAACAGACCTGCCAGAGATGATAATTTAAGCAGAAGTTCTAAATATAATGTGGCAAGTAAAAGCTCAATTCATTTTCCGAAATCTCAAGATAAGCATCAGGATAAAGAAAATTAATATCGTATACTCCTGATACCTCACATGGGGCTATCATAGAATATACGTTAAGAGGTAGGCTCTGATATATAGCCTATTAGTGTGGACTTTTGTCAGTACTATAGTTCAGGATATTAAAAATATATAAAAGGCTTATTTGAAGTCCTGGGAGGCCAGAAAAATTAGAGACTCGGCTACTTCGAGCGGTTTTGTAAGGATTCCCTCGTGTCCGGCGTTAATATTGATATGGCGGAAATGAAATAACTTGTTGGGCATTTTCGGATAGAAATCTCCATCGGGCAAGCTTGTATCCTCGTTAAAACTAAGATAGGCATAGGGTAGCCTTAACTGGAAAAAGGTTTTAAGGTGGGCCGGTTCAAATAGCGGCCCGATTGGTTCCCCTACCAGCCGGTTGAGCAACCGGTCGGCCAGGCGCGGGTCGTCATTGAGCATGTTATAGCGCCAGAAGTCGGGTAAATCTTTCAGGTCAAGCCTGCCGGTCGGGTTCTGGGTTGCCAGTTCCTTGAAGTAATCGGCTATTTCCGGCGGCATTTGTCCGGCTATATTCTCGCCGTCGCGCAGGATATAAGCCTCGACAAACACCAGCGCCGCTACTTTGCTTTCTAAAAGCTCCGCCGCCCGTTGAATCACCGGCCCTGCCGTACCATGACCGACCAGAATGGCCTGGCGCGGTCCCAGTTGCCGGGTAGCCGCCTCAACCACCGCCTGGGCGTAACTTTCCAGGTTTAGCTTTTGAGTTTCTTCCGGCGACAAAGTTAGCTCGCCGTGGCCGGGCAGGTCTAATGTAATTACTTGCCAACCTCGCCCGGTCAGCTTGGCGTTCACGGCCTCCCAGGCCCAGCCCGCCAGCCAGGCATCGTGGACCAGTACCCATAAAGTGTCTTCCGGTTTCACCGCGCTCCTGTTAGTTCTCGCTCAAAATTTGCTATCTGCTAATTAGCTGAAAGTCCGGGCTATTGTAACATATCAACCCTTCAAAAGACGCTATTTTCAAAAGAGGCGCTTTCAATTTTATGCGAATAAAAATAACAACCTGACAGGTTATATGCTAAAATTATTCTATTACTCATAGAGAAAGGTCTTAATCCTGATGTACATTCCGGCGGAAGCTCAGTTCTATCTCGATACTTTGCGCGATATTGTTTCTATCCCTACCACTTCTTTTCATGAACAGGCGGTCGGAGAGGCCATCCGGGCTTTCCTGGAGCGTTACAACATTCCTTACGAGGTTGACCGCTACGGCAATATTATTGCCCACTATCAAAAAGGCCCGCCCTGCCGCCCCCTGGCCCTGATGGCCCATACCGACCATCCGGGTTTTGAACTCGAAACCGCCGGGGCTACCGCTGAATTTCCCGGCTCCAACTGGTCCGCCCGGTTGCTGGGTGGCGTGCTGGAAGATTATTTTAAGCAACCGTCAGGCATAAAAGTTTTCGCCGGGAACGACCTGGGCCAGCCGGCGACGGGCGAATTGCTGGGCTATACCCGGTTGGGTGGTCCGCGTGAGTTGCGGTTGTTTCTGCGGATTGAGGAAAACGACCCGGCTTTAATGCCTGGCAACTTCGGTATATGGGACTTGCCTGACTTTAAGTTAGAGAACGGTTTTGTTCACGCCAGGGTGATAGATGACCTGGTGGGCTGCGTGGCCGGAATGTTGACCCTCTGGAAACTGGTCCAGGAAGGTGTCGAAACCAATGTCTATGGGGTCTTTACCAGGGCCGAGGAAGTCGGGCTGGTCGGGGCCGAAATGGTCTTCCAGCAAAAACTATTGCCTGCCGAAACTTTTGTAATTTCCCTGGAAGCCTCGCGCACTTTGCCGGGAGCGCTTCAAGGCGAAGGGCCAGTCATCCGGGTCGGAGATAGAGCTTTCACTTTCAGCGAAGAAGCCGAGTTTG
>JAYSYV010001103.1:0-11480 GCA_043727245.1 Chloroflexota bacterium
TTCGAGATTCCTACTCCGGCGACCGCCTACCACGAACATAATAAGTTGACCCGGCTCGATTATATCCTGGATAAACTCCGGGCCGGTGAAAATGTGGCCCTGGTTTCGGATGCTGGTACGCCCTGTATCTCCGACCCAGGCTGGGAACTGGTGCGGGCGGCCCTGGAAGAAAATATAACTGTTGATGCCGCTCCTGGTCCGGCGGCCCCTATTGTAGCCCTGGTCTTGAGCGGCTTCGCGCCTCACGGCTTCACTTATGCTGGGTTTCCACCTCGCAAGAAATCCGAACTTATTACCTGGCTTTCCGGCTGGCGGTCGGTGGTGGAGCGTCATCCCCTGATTTTTTTTGAAGCACCTCACCGGCTGGTAGCAACCCTCGATATTGCCCTGCAAACCCTGGGCGACCGACCCGTGGCGGTTTGCAGGGAATTGACTAAACTCCACCAGGAGGTCCGCCGCGAGATGCTTTCGGAAGCCCTGGCCCATTTTCAGACTACCGACCCACGCGGAGAATTTACGCTTGTCCTCGCGCCCTCCGGCGAAGCTCTCGATAGTCAGGAAACCGACCAGGCTCCGGCTGAACTCGACCCGCGCCAGCGGTTGCTGGAACTAAAAGCAGCCGGTATTCGGGCCAGGGAAGCAGTCGAAATCGTTTCCAAAGAAACCACTCTGCCGCGCCGCCAGGTTTATGAGTTATGGCTGAACCTGAAAGAGCCTGAAAATAAAGCGTAGAACGGTAAACGTAAAACGTTGAACGTGAATAGAAGTCAAATTAGGTGCAGCGAAGACCGAGAAGGTAACTTTGAAGCAATCATCGAATTACAGCTCCAGACAAAAAAGCAGCCGCTATCGTTCCCCTTATAAATGGTATTTCTGGTTGGCGTTGGTCCTGACGCTGGTAGTGATTGCCGTTCTGGTATTACTGAAGTTTCCGCTGTACCTGGCATATATGACCGGGTTAAATGCTGTGACCTTTAGTTTTTACGGTTACGATAAAATTCAGGCCAAAAGAGATGGCGGACGAGTGCCGGAACTGGTTTTGCATTGGTTAGCCGTACTGGGAGGTGCGCCGGGAGGTATCGCCGGACAGTGGCTCTTTCGCCATAAAATCCGCAAGCCCATTTTTCACATAGTGCTGTGGTCAAGCTTTATACTGCATCTTATAGTTTTCGTATTTTTCAACCGGGTTCTTCTGAGCTATAACTATACCGATCTGTTGACTTCTTTTAAGCTTCTCTCCCCATTCTTTCAACTCGAAAATATAAAAGAAAAAGGGACAAACACTTAAAAAGTTCGTCCCCATCTTTTCCTGATTTGCGGCTATTTTACAGTTCTGAGTCGGGAACGGGAACCTGCGGGATGAGCGGTTGGGCATTCGGATTGGATTCCGGCATGGTTGGGTCCGGGTTAGGCTCGGTTCCCGGTTGCGGAATCGGGCTAGGCTCCGGCGAGATTGGGTTCGGGTCGTTTGGATTAGTTGGACCAGGCCTACCAGGATGAGGCGGCAACACCTGTTTCACTGTCACGAAGGAACTTTTTTCTAAAGTCAGCATTTTTACTCCTTTGTTTCGTTTACCGTTTAACGACCTATTTATTTCTCCAGGCCGAGGCGCTGGAACGCCGTATTGATATGTTTGAGATGGTAGGCGTAGTCAAACACTCCCTCTAATTCCTCATTTGAAAAGCGCGTATTAATTTGAGGGTCTGTTTTCAGACCTTCGATAAAGCTGCTGCGCTCTCGCCAGGCTTTCATGGCGTGTTTTTGGACCAGTTTGTAAGCTACCTGCCGGTCCAGACCTTTTTCGACCAGTTTCAGCAGGATTTGCTGTGAGAAAGTCAGGCCACCGCTGGATTCCAGGTTGTACATCATGACTTCTGGAAATACCACCAATCCATCTATAATCGCGGTCATTTCGGCCAGGGCGTAGTCCAGGACCAGGCAGGCATCCGGAAAAATTACTCTTTCGGTCGAAGAATGGCTGATGTCGCGCTCGTGCCAGAGCGGTACATTTTCCAGGGCCGTCATAGCATAGCCTCGCAAGAGCCGGGCCAACCCTGCGATACGCTCGGAACGGTGGGGGTTGCGCTTGTGCGGCATGGCGCTGGAGCCTTGTTGGTGTTCGCCGAAAGGTTCTTCCACCTCGCGTACCTCGGTGCGTTGCAGGTGGCGAATTTCGGTGGCAAATTTTTCCAGGGAGGCTCCTACCACGGCCAGGGTAGTAATATATTGGGCATGTCGGTCGCGTTGGAGGGTTTGAGTTGAAACCGGGGCGGCCTTCAGGCCCAGCGAAGCGCAAACCTCATCTTCCAGGTCGGGCGGGACATTGGCATGCGTGCCGGTTGCGCCGGAAATTTTACCGACCGCGATTACCTGGCGGGCTTCATCCAGGCGGTGCTGGTGTCGCCGTACTTCGTCCACCCACACGGCCAGTTTAAAGCCAAAGGTGAGCGGTTCGGCGTGCATGCCGTGGGTCCGGCCAATCATTACCGTATCTTTATATTTGACGGCCTGGCGTTCCAACACCTTGAGCAATGCGTCCAAATCCTGGCGCAGCAGGTCCAGGGCTTCCACCGACTGGACCGATAGGGCGGTATCCACTACATCGGTGCTGGTCAGGCCCAGGTGGACAAACCGGACATCCGGGCCGATTGTTTCTCCGGCAGCCCGCAGGAAAGCAATCACATCGTGGTCGGTTTCCTTCTCAATTTCAAGCATTCTTTCCAGGTTGACGCTGCCCTGGCGAATAGCCGGAAGGACCGATTCGGGTATCGTGCCGCGTCTGGCCCAGGCTTCACAAACCGCTTTTTCCACAGCCAGCCAGGTATCTATCCGGTGCTGGTCCGACCATATACGGGCCATTTCCTCCCGGCTGTAACGATCAATCATCTAAAAGAATTCTCCTTGATTATTTCCTGGTCAGTACGCCCCATAACTCGTCACCATTTCGGCGGGGATGCCAGCGTTTGGCTGGTTGGAGCTGTTCAATGTCGAATAGTGGCGAAAAAAGGCGCTGTATTTCTCCGGCTGAAGTGCGGTAGGGTGGGCCGCCCTCGCGGTTGTGCGCCCAAAAAACCGCCAATAATTTCCCACCGGGTTTGAGTATATCATGGATTACCTGGGCATATTGAGGCCGCAGAGCCAGGTCTATGGCGCAAAAGCAGGTGTGTTCGACCGCGAAATCAAAGGCTCCCTCGAAAGTTGGCGGGAGCTTGAACAGGTCGTGCTGCTCGAAGTGGGCTTGCTTATCCAGTCCCTTTTCGTGGGCTTTGTGGCGGCAATATTCGACCGCCGAAGGGGCGAAATCCACTCCGACCACCTCAAAACCATGCTCGGCCAGGTAAAGCGCTTCGTGGCCGTGTCCACAGCCGGGAACCAGGACTTTTCCGGTTGAAGGAGCTTTCGGGCTTGCCAAAAAGTCCACCAGAGGCGGGGCCGGTTCGCCAATATCCCAGGAAGTCTGGCTTTCCTGGTAGCGAATTTCCCAGAAGCGAACGTCCAGTTTATCTTCTTGCGCCATCTTAGCAGCAGTCCTAAATTAAATTTGGTGGGCGGATTTATCAGCCTGCATATTAATATAACTATCCAGGATTCTTACAACTTCATTAATAATTATCTGGTTGTAGGTCCAAAAGCCCTCAAAATTGCGGTAGACCAGCCTATCAGGATTACGGACCGAAACTTTTGGCCGGGGCAGTTCGCTGGCGACCAGGGCCATTGAAACGAAATCGGGGTTGTTTAGCACGACAAACCAGTTATGGGCCAGGCTGGAATCTTCCAGAGAAGGTTTATTCTCCAGAGTAATCACTTTCAGGTTAACGTCATCCCAGGTACGGGTATCGGGGATGCCAAAAATATTGATCGGATTACCTAACCGGCAGAGCTTTTTATAGCGTTCCTCCTGGGGCTTCAAGCGGGAGAATTTTTGAAAGCCGCTGTAAAAGTTGAATTTGCCGCCCAGGTTAATAGCCTGGTCTTCAATAACGTGACTGATAGCTTCCATTCCTAAAACGGAAGAAGTAAAAAAGAGGTTGCTCGACGTTAAGGCTTCGTTCAAGTTGTCGTGGGATTCCTGCTCAAAGGAACGATAACCCACAGTCTGAAAGTCAGTCCTTCGACTGGCAATTTCGATGAGCTTATTTAATTCTTCCGCGTGGTTCATGGTTTTCCTATTCGTTTAATGCAAGCAGCGCCAGATTACTCTTTGATTAAATATAGCCAGTTTCAGATGCTCAAATCCACCTGAATAATTTAGCAGATAAAGGCAGAATATACAAAGAAGAAGGAAAGCGGTTCGTATTACGTTCAACGTTCAATGCAAAATGAACGCAGTTTTAATACATCCATAACAAGCGGTAACAAAATTGGATTTGAGCCGGGAATCTTGGCTTATCTTATTACGTTCAACCCTGAGTCTTCAACCGTATGGAGATAATACCTGAAGAATTCCCATAACCGTTCCAGACTGGGGGCGCGTTCGATGCCCGGCGCGGCGGCCAGGCGGACCACAAAGATTTCCCTTTTCAGGTCTAAAACCGGTTCGTTCTTTGACTCGGCCAGCTTTATGTGGGCGTACCCAACCTGCCCGGTCCCCGCAAAACGCCGGGTGACTACCTGGCTAGCCAGGCCAATACCCAGCCCAGCCTGGGCCGCCAGGATAATTCCTTCCACGCTGTCTATTTCGGCTACAACTTCCAGGTCGTTCAAGTTTAAACCGGCGGCCCGAAGTACAATTTCGGTCCGGCGGCGAGTCTCGGAGCCGCTGGCCCGCATCAGGAAAGGTTGTTTTTTCAAGTCGGCCAGGTCTACCTGGGTATTGTGCCAGGGATGGCCGGGCGGCAATACCAGCACCAGTTCATCGGCATGGAGTAACAGACTTTCGATAGATTTCTGGCGGGGCGGGCGATTTAGCAACGCCAGATGCGTTTCGCGGTCCTGCAATCTCTCCAGAGCGATTTCTTCCGCCGCCTGTACCAGGGAAAACCGGACCGCTTCGTGCCGCCGGTGGAACTGGCTCAACAAGTCCGGCAGCAGGTATAACCCGGCGGTGGTATTTTTGGTGTAGGTCAGGCTAATCCGGCCCCGAATTTCGCCCAGCCCGGCGCTAAACGATTCTTCCAGCAAGGCGGCCTGCTCTATCAGGGGTCGGGCCGCTTCCAGGAGTCGTCGTCCGGCCTCGGTTAGCTCAATCCTGGGGCCGTTCCGGTTGAAAAGCTTGACCTTGTAAGTATCTTCCAACACGCGAATATGCTGGCTGACACCTGGCTGAGTCAGGTTGAATTCTTCCGCCGCCGCCGAAAAACTACCCCGCTCGCTGGCGGCTACAAATATTTGAAGCTGGTAAAGATTGACCATGCGGCTCCTGCTTAATGTTTATTATAAAGCTGGCTTGCCCGGCGGGTTCGCGCCCCGGTCGAAGCCCATTCCCTCGAACTGTTCCAGGGGATACTTTTTGCGGTTTTTGGACATTGTTTTCAAAAAACATTCCTCCACGCTCAAACCGTAGGCTTCGGCTAGCTTGAGGACATGGCAAAAGACATCGCCTAGCTCAATTTTAAGTTCTTCAATCTTCAGAACTTCGGCCTGGCGAGTTTGTTGCACTTCGGCCCGGCGGCTTTCCAGGTGGGTAATGACACGGGCCATTTCGCCCAGTTCTTCCATCATGTGAATGGTTGTGTAGTAGCGGCCTTCGGTATCGCTAGGAAACCAGCCCCGTTCGTCCAGGAATTGCCGCAAATCAGCCTGAGCCATGTCCAGGGTAAGCGGTATGGGTAAATTTTTGTCCATCGGATTAATTTCTTTGACTTTCTTTTTATTTGAGCTTTAACTCTCTTTCATAAAGCTCAACCGCGTCTTTAGCTTCTTTCAGTCCAACCCCGGTTTGTTCACGATAAAGTTTTATGGCCTGGATTTTTTGCCTGTCGTGGACCAGGGCCTTGACCCCAGGCGAAAGTGTCGAGCCGGGTTGCCGGATTTCGGGTGAGGTGCTTTCGTTTCCCTGGCGGTCAGTCGCTGGAAAGCTCAGCCCTTCCACGAATTTTTTAGCTATTACGAGGTCGGCCCCGGTTGCCAGGCGATAAGCCTTAATGGCCTCAATTTTACGCCCGGCCTGAGCTAATTCTCGCACTCTCTCCGGTAAATAAGCCGACATTTCCCGGTTGTAATCTGTTTCTGACTTTTTGAACAGGAAATCAATTTTTTGTTCCAGCCGGTTTATTTCAGCCTTGTAATAACCCGCTGTGCTGCGGTTAACCGCCCAGATAATCAGCAACAAAACAACGGCGATAATTGCGATGAGAAACCAATCCATAATAGTTCACCTCGCTTTCACCCGATTAAGTGAACCCAAAAAGTTGGCGAACGTTCTGGCCGGTCTGGTCGGCTACTTCGGCATAGCTAATACCCTTTAGCTCGGCAATTTTTTCGGCAACTAGCCGGACGCGGGCTGGTTCGTTGCGCCGTCCCCGGAAAGGATGCGGAGTTAGAAAAGGGCTGTCGGTTTCGACCAGCAGGCGGTCCAGCGGAACGGCTCGCGCCACTTCATGCCTTTCAAAGGCTTTGGCGAACGTTACCGGCCCGGCTATCGAGATGAAGACATTTTCGCCCAGGGCCATACATGCATTAGCTTCTTCGAGCGTGCCGCTAAAGCAGTGCATCATTATTTTCTGACCGGTGGCTTTTTCTTTCAAGATTGCCAGCAGGTCGGGCATAGCGTCCCGGCAGTGAACAACCAGGGGCAGGTCTAGCCGAGCCGCCAGGTCAATTTGCTTTTCAAAATAAACTTTTTGAACATCCGGCGGCACATCTTCGTGGTAATAGTCCAGTCCGGTTTCGCCCAGACCAACCACCAGACCCCGGTTTTCTCTTATAAGCTTTTCCAGGCGGTCCAGGGCTGCGTCCGGGTCGCCCGCCCGCAAAATATCGGTCGGGTGCAAGCCTAAAGCCAGGAAGATATAGCCGGGATAGAGGTGGGCCAGGTTGAGCGAAGAGTCCCAGCGCGGCGGGTCAATCCCCACGTTCAGGATGCGTTCTACGCCGGTCTGCCTGGCTCGTTCGATAGTTTCGGCCTGGTCAGCGGCAAAATGTTCCAGGTCCAGGTGAGCATGCGCGTCAATCAGCATTTAGACTCGCTTCTTTGGGCAAATAAATTTGTTCCCGCTCGATATAATTGATGACTTCTTCGGGCAAAAGGTAACGGATAGGGTTGCCGTGGGCGACCCGGTGGCGGATTTCAGTCGAGGCAATTTCGACCAGTGGTACATGCAAAGGAATTACCCGTTCGTTCAGGTCAATCTCAGGTAGACCGGCCTGTAGTTTAGCCAGCGGCAGCGTGAAACCGGGCCGGTCTACTACAACCAGTTTAGCCCTTGTCACCACCTGGTCCGGTTCGTTCCAGCTTAGTAGGTCGGCGGCGGCATCAACCCCGATAATAAAATAGAGGTCGGCCCGGTCCTCGTATTCTTCCTGTAAAACTTTGAGGGTCTGGGCGGTGTAGGATAAGCCCTTGCGGTCAATTTCGATAGTCGAAACCTCAAAAAGCGGGTTATCGTGGGTCGCCAGTCGGACCATTTCCAGGCGGCAAGCTGCCGGGGTTATAGCCTGGTCCTGCTTGTGGGGCGGGTCGCCGGTCGGCAGAAAGACCACTTTATCCAGTTCCAACCGCCAACCGGCTTCGTTGGCAATCAGCAAATGGCCGTTGTGAATCGGATCAAAAGTGCCGCCCATGATACCCAGCTTGATGCGTTTATTAATTTTGGTTTCGCCTTTATTCATTAATGACTTTCGTTTTGCGTTCAAGGCTCTATTTCGCGGTAGCGGGTGAGGCAGCAGCGGCAGTTACGCTGGTTATTTCCATTTCCGGTAAATCTTTGATTAAGGCCAGGATGACATCGGAAGCGGTTGTCGCGGGTGCGCTGGTTGGACTCCAACAGTCCAGCTTGCAGTTAATCGTGGTAGCGTTAACCGTTTCCACGAAAATCTGGGGAACAGGGTCTTTGCTGACCTGATTCGCTTCAAACCCGTCGACTATTTTTTTAATCTGCTGGCAGAATTCTTCAAAACTCTTGCCCTCAATGGGCATGACAAACCGGATAGTGGTCAAACGCTGCCGGTAGGCTGTCCGGTTAGTGACTATTTCCGCGAATACAATGCTGTTTGGAATGAAGACCTGCACCCCATCATCGGTGTGGAGTTGGGTAGTCCGAATTTCAATATTCTCGACCTGACCTTCTACGTCACGGACTTTTATGCGGTCGCCAATGCTAAAGGGTTGTTCCAGCAAAAGATAGATCCCTGACACGAAATTCTTCAAAATGTCCTGGATTGAGAGACTGATGGCTAAACTTACCAGGCCGAACAGGGTGATCAGCGTCGAAAGACCGGCTCCGGTGTAAATGCTCAGGATTGCCAGAACGGCCACGACAAGCAGGGCGACGTAGACCAGGTTGCTCAATAAAATCGGTAGGTTGGCGTTGCGGCTGGTCCGGTTGACCAGTTTACGCACCGAACCCCGCAAAATCCGGCCCAATATAACAAACAGCCCCAGCAGCAACAAGCTCAGGATTGTTTTTCCAAGCAACTCAACGAGCTGGTTTTGATCAATCAGAGTTATCAAACGGTCCCACAATTTATCCAAAAAAGAGCTTCCTCCTAGCTTTTCCAGTCCACATAGCTACAGATTTCAGGGGGTAGGGGTGATAGAAGCAACCGGGGAACGAGGGGCGGTGCTTGCCGGAACAGTTACATACTGCGGAGCGAGAATTCGGAAGGCATCCGACCATGTAACATGTCTATCGCTGCAATCCTCAATCTGGTCGCTGCCAGCCGGACAGAGTAGATAATACTGGATAAAGAGCCGGTAATTGCCCGGAATGTTCCAGTCTTCGCCTTTATAGGGGCGAGTCAGTTTAAGGTCGAAAGGAAATGAAGCGTCCGCATTCGCGCCGGGTGGAATCCGCACCGACTTATGTCCGACCGGGCCACAGGCGCTATAGCCGCCGGGCGCGATATTAACCCAGTTGTCCAGAATCTGGGTTTGCGTTTTATCGGCTACGTTTGTGCCTTTGAAGCGTTGCAAAATAGTTCCATCGCAATTGCTGACGTACAAAGACTTTTCCCGTTTATTATTGATGAAAAAGGTTATTTTTTCGTTAGGTATTACCGGGACATAATCTTTGATGCCGTAAATCACCAAATCCACCCCAAAATCCGAGCCGGGTATAATCGTGGGCGGTGGAGTAACGCCGGTGGCGGCCAGCGCCGTACCCAGCGCGTTATTCTGGTCCAGGCGGTCCGGTTTGGTCTGGGGTTGGACTGCCAGGATGACAAAAAGGCCCGCCACAACCACCAGAGCTAACCCGGCCAGCAGCTTTTGTTGCAGGCTGACCGCGACTTTTAGTTCCGCTGCCGGCGCTACCGGCGGAGGTTTCCGGCCCGGTGTTGGCGATTGGCCCGGTCCGGTCCTGGCTTTAGGGCGAGTCGGGGCTTTTTGCGGTGGTAAAACAGGCGGCCTGATTCGCTTCATAATCCTTCAAAATCCTGATGCTCGTTAAGACTGGCCGGTTAATTCCTTGACCACTTCGTTAATCAGGCGGCCTTCGGCTTTGCCTTTGAGTTCTTTAGAGGCCAGCGGCATTATTTTACGGAACTCCTTGCCTTCTCGCTCGACTAACGGCGTTAGAGCGGCGACAATTTCCTCTCTGGTAAGCTGGCGCGGTAAGTAATGTTCCATAATCACCAGTTCGGCTCGCTCTTTATCGGCCAGGTCTTCGCGATTACCTTTTACAAAAGCCTCGATTGAGTCACGACGTTGCTTGATTTCCTTCTGAACTACCCCGATATAGTCGGTTTCGGTGATGGCCTCACCGTAGTTCGGATTCTTGCGGTCGGTCCGGTCTAGTTCAAGCCGCTGGATAGACGCTCGCAGCAGCCGGATTGCATCAAGGCGGCCTGTTTCCTTGCTTCGCATGGCCGTCTTCATGTCTTCTACTAACTGCTCTTTCAGACCCATTTTAATAATCTCCCGTCTAAATGTTATTCGTTGTCATACCTGAAACTGGCCCAAATTATAGCATACTCGCCAGCAGTCATTTGTATCGAGTCTAGCACTCCCAGGTCAAGCGGGACAATAGGATAAACAACCTATACTGAGAAAAGCCCCAAAAAAGGCGGCTTAGAAGCAAGCCGCCATTGTTAAAGGTTAAAATATGAACAGATTTATTTTCAAAAGGGTCTGAAATCCTAAAATAACCGCTATTCTCGACCAGGCGGGACCGCCTGGGGCGAGAGGGTCTTATTTTTAGCAGGCCACTGTTCCTCCAGGACGGGCATAGAGCCTTTTTTGCCGGTTAGCTGCTCCACTTCAATGCAGTAGAGCGTTACCGCATCCAGGCGCGGATAAAAACTTTTGGGCCGGTCCCAGGCCGGGTTAGCGTATTTTGCCATGAAACAGTCGAAGAACCAGGCTTTTCTAGCCGGGTCGGTTTCAATTCGGGCCGGACCAAAAGCAATAACGCTGGTGTAGCTGGTCGAAGTGTCGCACTCAAACTCGCCATAGGGCCAGACTTGGCCTATTTCGGCCACTTCAAAGCAGACTCGTGGGTTCTGGTCTATATTCTGCCGGAAATGGCCGCTAATATTGGCGTTATGGGTGTAAATATTGCCACCTTCGTAAATGAACAGGTTAGGGACCACATAAGGCTCCCCACTATTGCCGGTGGTCGCGAAGTGGCCGATTTTAGCCGTTTTCAACAAATGCTCTATTTCGGCCTCCTGCATGGCCTTGTCCTGACGGCGTAACGTCCCCTGGCTCATAGCTACTCCTTTCCGGCGGTTATAGGGGCGTATTCGGCCAGTTTGGCTTCCAGGCGGGTTTTAACTTCGGGCCACTCCTGGTCGAGGATGCTAAAATAAACCGAGTCGCGAATGTAGCCGCTGGCGTATATCACGTGCTTGCGTAAAATGCCTTCCTTGACCCCGCCGATTCGCTTAATAGCATTTTGCGAAATATTATTGCGGCTGTCGGTTTTTAGCTGGACTCGGATAGCCTCTTGCACCTCAAAAGCATAATTTAATAACAGGTATTTACATTCGGTGTTGCGCGGGCTGCGCCAGTAGGGTTTACCCAGCCAGGTCCAGCCAATTTCCAGCGATTTATTTTGAGGCTGAATTTCCAGATAACTGGACGTACCAATGGCTTTGCCGCTGAGTTTATCAATAATCGCGAAGGGCAGACGATGCCCGGCGGCTTGCTGACTGAGCGCCCCGTGAATGAAAGCTTGCATTTCAACCAAATTCTGGGGCTGGGCGATGGATAAATAGCGCCAGACCTCTCCGTCCTGGCCCGCTTCAAACAAATCCGGGGCGTGTTCGATGGTAAGCGGTTCAAGTATAATGTAGGTTCCTTCAAGTGTAACCGGGATGATTTTCATAACTGGCCTACCCTCTGCTCAAATGTACTTAATAACAATGTTGACTTACTAAT
>JAYSYV010001104.1:0-1131 GCA_043727245.1 Chloroflexota bacterium
GCTTTGTTATGGGGCACCGATTAAAACTAATTTATGAAAAGAAGGACGGTTTTAAATGGAAAGGGCTTTTCATCAAAACTAAAGGATTAAAAAAGGTAGGTAAGTGGTTATGAGTGCAATGCTGGACCATGTTCTGAATGAAATAAAAAAGCTTTCTCTTGAAGAATTATTAACGCTGCAACGACACTTAATTGATGAAGTACAAGGTAAGGTTAAGGTCGTACTGGCAAACCCGAGTTCTGGCACCATGCCAGAAAAGCCAACACAACGGCCTCTGGTAGTTCCTCAGGCCTACCGGAGAAAACCAGAAGAGGTAGAAGCCACTCTGCTGGCTGTTTTTGGCCCGGAGCAACTCGCAGCAATGAAAGATGTTGATCTGAGCAATTTAAGGCCTGGTAGCAAAACCGTCACGGAAATGATGATCAAAGACCGTGAGGACCGCTTTTAATGAGTTTGCTGTATTTGGATACCCGCGCCCTATTAAAACTAGATCTGCCAGAAATGGGGTCAAACTGGTTGAAGTCCTTTATCCAGGGTTATAATTCGGAATATGCCCTTTATGAGAGTGCCACAGTTTTAAGAAGACATTACCTTGAAGGAACTCAAACAAGGAGTAGAAAAGCGTGAAAGTAAATGAGCGAATTGCTGTCGTGTCTGGGGCTGGAACCGGGATTGGCAAACAAACTTCCCTGCTACTTCTGGAAGCCGGGTATTGCGTGGTACTGGCAGGACGCCGTCTTGAACCTCTCGAAGAGACAGTTCGGGAGGCCGGTGTTTCAGAATCTCGCACCCTCGCGATGCCTACAGACGTAACCGACCCGGCAGCCGTTACGGCTTTATTCGCAGCCACCCTCGATAAATTCGGAAGGCTGGATGTTTTATTCAATAATGCCGGGGTGGGTGCGCCCTCAATCCCGCTTGAAGAGCTGAGTTACGAGCAGTGGCGGAAAGTTTTAGATACCTGTGTTACTGGAGCATTTCTTTGCACCCAGCACGCCTTCGCGATCATGAAACAACAAAAACCACGCGGCGGCCGCATTATCAACAACGGCTCGATTTCCGCGCATACTCCCCGGCCAAATTCCGCCCCTTATACCGCGGCCAAACACGCTATAAGCGGCCTTACTAAAT
>JAYSYV010001105.1:0-3814 GCA_043727245.1 Chloroflexota bacterium
GGCATGCAGCAATCTATATCTCTCGCGGGTGCAAAGATGAATACTAGTTTGGTAAATGGTAATAGTGTTAAAAAGAACCAGGGTAACGAAATTTCTTACAACAAAACAATTAAACTGTAACAACTTTAGGTCTATCAAGGTTTTACAGCCATAACAAAACCGCTCTGTTTCAAGGGCGGTTGAGTAGCCTTGTGGCTGTAAAGAGGTTATGGTTTGAGGATATTTATCCTGCTGAGGAACCAATTCAGGTTATTTAAAAGTTTAGTCCCTATGCCGCAGTTTTGCCATGCGGTTGGCGGTCAGGGCGGCGGTTGCGCCTGCTCCTACGCCATTATCTATGTTGACTACGGTCAGGCCGGGCGCGCAGGTCTGAAGCATCGTCAGCAGGGCCGCGACTCCTTTGCCTCCCATGCCGTAACCGACCGAAGTTGGCAGCCCGATTACCGGCACTGTTACCAGTCCGGCCACCACCGAAGGCAAAGCTCCGTCCATACCGGCGGCCACGATAAGAATATCTACATCGGTCTTTGCCAGTTGCCGGAGCGGTTTAAAGAGCCGGTGCAGCCCGGCCACGCCCACATCGTAGACCGTATAAATTTCGCAGCCCATTTCTTTAGCGACTACCCCGGCTTCTTCCGCGATGGGAATATCGCTGGTCCCGGCGGTCAGGATACCGACCCGCCCCCCCGTTTTAGGTCGCTCGACACCTTCCCGGCGCAAGACAAGCATCCGGCTGGCCGGGTAATCTTCTACCGAAACGGCTACCGGCTGGCCCTGATATTGGACGGTGGTCAATTCGGCCAGGACCATCTGGCGCAATTCCGGCTGGACCCGGCTGAGAATAGCCCGGCCTCGACCGTCCGGGTCGGTCAGAAAGCGGCGGGCAATCGCCAGGCTATCGGCGGGTAACTTGCGCTCGGCATAGATGATTTCCGGCACACCCTTGCGGTCTTCGCGGCGCAGGTCTACGCGGGCCATCTCGCCGTCTACCAGGCTTTCCGGGGCGTCATCCGACAAAAGCAACGCTTCATTTAGATTTTCTAACCAGTCCACTGGAAAAAAGCTCCATTTCTTAGCAAACTATCATTTTGCCTTGTTTATTCTTTTTAAGAAATAAATTATACTACAAACCAGGTTATGAATGTAACTTTGAAGTGAGCAGTGACGTTTTGTTCTTTGAACCCTGGTGTGGGCTGGAAAGATACACCTCAGACACGTTTTAGGTGGATATGGCAATCAAGAAACTCGATGCGTATATTTTAGAGCGGGCCAGGCTGGGCGACCATGAGGCTTTTTCGGCTATCTTCGAGGAATATGGCCGTCCGGTTGCCGGGTATCTTTACCGTTTGCTGGGCGACCGCGAGGCTGCCGGAGATTTGTCGCAAGAGACTTTCTTGAAAGCTTATCGTGGCCTGATGAAGCTGCCAGCCAGCGACATGGGGCCGGATTTTAATCTTTCGGCCTGGCTCTTTACGATAGCCCACCATAACGCCATGGATTATATGCGGCGGAACAAACGGCGCGGCACTACGGTTACGGCCTTTAACTGGCTAGACAGTGGCCGTTTCCGCCAGGGTAATACCGGGCTAATGGTCGAGGAAAGCGCTTCGGAAACGGCGACTGGCCTTTTCCCGGAGGTGGGTTCGGGAAATGTGGCCGACCAGGTGGCTCTGGGTGACGCGGTGGGCCGGGCGCTCTCGCAACTCTCCAAAGAGCATGCGGCCTGTTTGATTCTACATTACCACCAGGGGTTTTCATATGCCGAGGCGGCTAATATTCTTGGGCTGCCTCTGACAACTTTCAAGATGCGGCTCTACCGGGCCAGGCAAGCTTTCCAACAGCTTTATCAGGCCGAAGAAGCCAGAAGCAAAGCGGAACTGGGTCCCTTTACGGGGCTAGAATAACGGTGAACAGAATGCGTAACAACCGACAGGGCAATACGGCTCTTACTTCTCAAAAAATGGGCTGCGGCAACGAAACGGCTCAAATGGCTATTTCAAGTTACCTTGATGGCGAAGCGGACGGACTTGAAAAGACCCTGGCCGAGTGGCATCTGGCCGAATGCCGCGAATGTAACTTGCTGTTAAGCCGGTGGAGCCAGGATACCGGCCTGTTACGCCAGGCTTCCCGCGACCCCGAAGTTAACATGCTAGCCGGGGCCATTGCCGGGCAGACCCGCCAGTGGTTGTTGAACGACTTGCTGGCTCCACCATCTGACCTTAAAAACTTGCCGCTGCCCCGGCTGCGACCTGCCCCGGTTTCTCGCTCTCGCTCTTTGAAAAGCAGTTTCGTGGCGGCTATCATGGTTCTCATAACCATTATGGGTGTTAGTTTAGGCGCTTTGTTCTCCGGGACTGACTTCCGGCAGACCCCGGCGGTCGCCACGATTGACCGTCCCGCTTTTCAGGCCACTACCAGCCCCACCGCTTTAGATACTACTTCCCGCTCTATCCTGGTTTCGACTACGCCTATGGCTCCCCAGTCTTCGCTGGCGATGGCTTACAGTGGCCTGGTTCAAACTCAAACAATTGCGCCCCGACTAACCGGGACACCCTTCCTGGGTTATACCACACCCTACACGGCCTTTACTCCTGGGCCGGTTATGGGTCGCGATAGCCGGTCGGGCAACTAAGAAACCTCCATTACGAGTTAAATGCTTTTATGAGTTTAGAAATTTCGGATGAAATAATTCGATCATCTGGTATGAGCAAAGAAGAATTGGCTCAGGAAATAGCCATAATGCTTTTTCAGAGGGACAGGCTTACCCTGGCCCAGGCCGCAAAATTTGCCGGAATGAATCGCCTACAATTTCAACATTTACTGGCAAGCCGCCGGATTCCAGTTCACTATGATGTAAATGATTTTCAAGAAGACCTTAAAACCTTGCAGGATTTAGGTAGGTTATGATTGTTGTTAGCAATACCTCACCTATTATAAATCTAGCAACTACCTCGCACCTTTTCCTTTTGCAGCAACTGTATACTCAAATAATTATAGCTCAAGCGGTTTATGATGAAATTGTTGTAGAAGGGCATGGTTTGCCTGGTTCAACTGAGGTACAAAACGAAACCTGGTTTTCAAAAGAATCGGTCAAAAATCAAGCTCTGGTAAAGGTTTTAGAACTGGAATTAGACTCAGGAGAAGCCGAAACCCTTGCTTTAGCCTTCGAAGTGGGCGCTGACTTAGTATTGCTTGACGAGAAAAGCGGTAGGCAAGTAGCCAATAGACTTAACCTTAAGGTAATAGGAATACCTGGCATACTTGTTGAGGCTAAACATAAGAATCTAATTCCTTCAGTTAAGTCTGTTATGGATGATTTGATTACAAAAGCTGGTTTTTGGATTAGCCCTAAATTATATGCCGATGTTCTACAAATTGTTGGCGAGAATATTCCCTAACTATTTCTAGTTTGCGGTTTCAATTTAACAATTTGTCCTAAAAATAACTTGCGCGCTATGTCAGTTTTCCTGGGGACACTTTAATGATACGATAGGGCCAACGAATTAAGACTGGCCTTTTTTGTTGTTTCAAAGTGGAGAAAAGTACATGAGATTAGAAGCGGAACATTTCCTGGCGACTCAAAACCGGCTGGGCGAGGGCGCTGTATGGAGTGTGGACGAGCAAGCGTTGTACTGGGTGGATATCGAGAATAACTTCTTCTATCGCTGGGACTACCAGACCCAGGAAAAACAGACTTTTGACGCGGGCCAGATGGTCGGATGTTTGCGGCTGCGGGCGAAGGGCGGGCTGGTGCTGGCCGTTCAGAAGGGCTTTGCTTTCTGGGACTTCCAGACCAACCGGCTTGTACCCGGCC
>JAYSYV010001106.1:0-3813 GCA_043727245.1 Chloroflexota bacterium
GTGGTTCTCCTTGGTTCAAGGGTTTGATGAGTTTTGCCTTACCTTTTGGCACAGGGATTGTAACATTAAATTTTTGTCTTTCACAAGGCTTACCGAAGATTGTCCTTGTAGGCCAAAGTGAAAAAGCAAATTGTGCTAGTGTAGTCAGTAGAACAATTAGACCCGGTGAAAGTTTGTCCTGAGATAAAGTTTGGGCTATTATATGTAAAGTGAAATAATAAATTAAATCAGGAGTTTTCAAATGTCCGTATTTGACGCGATTCGCAACCGACGGAGCATTGGCAAGGTCAAGCCCGATATGCCACCGCGTGAGAAAATCGAACGCATGCTGGAAGCCGCCACCTTTGCCCCTAACCACCATACGACCGAACCCTGGCGTTTCATTGTACTGGCCGGACAGGCGCGGGAAGCCCTGGGGGAATTGATGGAACAATCTTTGCTCCTAAAAATGACTGAAACCGACAGCGAAAAAGCCAGGGCCGCTCTCAATAAAGAGCGGAATAAACCATTACGAGCGCCGGTAGTTATCGCAGTCGCCAGCGTTCAACCGGAAAGTCCAAAGATAGTTGATATTGAAAATGTAGCAGCAGTCGCCGCCGCTATCCAGAATATGCTACTGGTGGCGGAAGAAGAAGGGCTGGTAACTATCTGGCGCAGCGGCGACCCTTCACGCGACCCCCAGATAAAAGCCCACTTTGGCCTTTCGCCTGAAGAACATATTGTGGGTTTCGTCTATGTGGGCTACCCGGCTATTCCCCGGCCCGAACGCTTCCCTACCCCCTATCACACTAAAACTGAGTGGCGAGGCTGGGAATAAGTTCGTTTTACGATATAAAAAGAGGTTACAAGTATGAGTCAATCTAACGGAACTAAACGTATTACCACAACTAACAGTGTTCCCAACCTGGACGCATCAGCCCTGGTCGAAACTGCCATAGAACCTGCCCCCCCGGAGCAAAATGCCAGCAGCCCAGATAAAGAGAAGTTATCCGGGTCTACTCCAATGTTCGAGGCGGGCCGGGATTATGTGGCACACCAGGCCAAAAAGATACGGGAAGCCGAACCTACCGCCAGGGAAGGTAAAGACCGCGAAGGTGTCCACGACATGCGAGTCGCCACGCGCCGCCTGAGAGAAAACCTTAGACTTTTAGGCGATACCGCTTTTAATCCAGCCGAAACTACTGCTCTACGCCAGAAGCTCAGTCGCCTGGCCCGTACACTGGGTGAAACACGCGATACCGATGTTTTCCTGGAACACCTGGATACCTACGATGCCCAGCTTCCGGTGGATGAACGGGCCGGTTTAGAACCGCTCCGAAAAGTCCTCAAAAAGCGTTACAAACGCAGCCACAAAGCCCTGCTAAAACTTCTGGACGACCCCAAGACCCAGAAATTGTATGGCAAGTTGGAGCGGTTCGGCGCGTCCAATGGAACTGGCGCGAAGGCTAATAGCTCGAACAGTACCGATGTTGCCCCCAGCCTTGTCAGGCATTTCGCCGGTAGCGCCATCTGGCGGCGCTATGAGGCGGTGTTGGCCTACGATACAGCCGTTAATTCCGAAACTTCCGAGGAAACCCTGCACCGGTTGCGAATAGCTTTCAAACGGCTGCGCTATACTATCGAATTTTTTGAGGAAGCCTTGCCGCCGACCGTGAAAACTCTGCACGAGCAACTGGTGGAAGCCCAGGACGACCTGGGTTCTATTCACGATGATTATGCCGCGAATATTTACATGACCCAGACCGTACTCGCCGGTAAAAGCAAAAAGCCTGACGGAGCTTTACTAAAATACCACAAAAGCCGCGAGGTAGATAGTATAAAGCTGAGGGAAAGCTTCTTGCAGAAGTGGCGATTAATGACCGGGTTGAAATATAAAAAGCAACTGGCATCCGACATTGCCGCCCTGACTACCCGGTAAAACTCCCAGTCGTTTGTTAAACCTGTGAGCCAATTTAGCCGGAACCCGTTGGGCCGGATATAAGCTGGTCTTGTTTATGCTATTATCAACTCAGGAAGGGTATTATAAATATAATACTACCTTAAAAAATGGTCGAGTTATTAAAAATAAAAGTGACTTAAACCTGGGGTAATCGGTAGTAATTTAGTGAGCTGAATGGCTTCAAAGGTGAAGGACGGACGGCGGAAGGAGTAGAGACGGTGGAATCGCGAGATGAATTTATTACTCAAGTGCTTTCAACGATTGACGAAGCAGAAGTTTTAACTATTTTCTTTCCTAATTTAGGTAAAGCGTTGGTGGTAGATGCCCGCCGGAATCTTGAGGAAGGGCCGCTGGTTAAAGTCGTCAATCAGGCCAACTCTATGGAAGAACGTATGGCAGTCATCGAAAAAATGAGGCCGGGCCTGGGCCGGGTACGTAGTATCGCTGGGATTCCCTGGGCCAAATCTATCCGCACTTTGCAGGAAAACGGAGTAATCGCTCGGCTGGAACAGCGTCTGGTTAGCGCCGGAGAAAATCCCTACGAAGCGGCCTATGCCTGCGATACCGCCTTCAAAAAACTGCAAGCCCTGGAAAAAGAGCAGTGGTTAAATGTAATCGAGGGGAAAAATTCGCTCTATAAAAATATCTGGGAAACTCCTAAAGGTTAACATTCTTACTTGCACTCTTTAGCGGCCTGATGTAGGTGCTAAATTCTAAATGTGAAGATTTCTCTGCCACCCACTCCTTCTATTCTGAAATAAAAAAGGCGACGTTCGATGAGCGTCGCCTTTTCTTTGCCACTATTTTCTCTTGCGATTTTTCTTCTTTGAAGCATCAGCAATCTTGCGTTTGGTTTTGGCTTTATCTTTAGCCCCTACTTTAAGCTTGTTCTTTTTAGGTGTGACAGGTGGGGGAATTTCAGATAAAAATTTAGGAAGCGGGCCAAGCAAGGACTCATGGAGAGTCTTCCTTTTTTCGTTGTTGATTGGTTCTCGCTGCTTATAAGTGGCCTCGTCTATCAGACCGAACTCAAATTGGGTCGTATCCCAGTCAATGTGAAGTATATCAACTTTATCTTCGTTGAAGACAGTTTCGATTAGTGGCAGGGCTTTTTCGGCCTTAAAAGCAGCAAGACCAATAATAAGGCAGGCATTTAACTCCTGGTCATTCTCTTTATACAGCTCCAGTTGTCGTAGCAGAACATCACTACATTCTGCCTGGGCTTGTGGATGTTGCTTGCCAATTGCAGTTATGCAATCAACTGCGAACAAAATCGGGAGAATATCTTCTTCTTGATTATGCTTTGCCACGTATTCGGCCAATATCGGGTTAGCCGCCGGACCAATTAAAGCATAAATCCTGGGCAAGTCTTCATCAACAAAGTCATCTTCCCAATCTAAAAGCGAAAGCAAAGGTTCCGCCGCTTCTTGTGCCTTTAACTGGCCCAAAGCCCGCAAGGCATGTATGGGTCCATAAAGTAAAGTTGCATTTTGTTCCTCTTCTTCCTCGTCTAAATCGTCGTCTTCTAAATCTACATCCTCCAATTTATCATCGGTAGCCAGCCGAATCAGTTGCGGAATATCTTCAGACCCTATTCCAGCGGTCTGTTGATAGTCGAGCCATTTATCAGACTCTACCGCAAATATCGGGCTACCCAGCTTTAATAAATTAGCCACTGGTAGCGTGTAATCAGCTTTAGCCATTTCTATTTCCTTTTAGTTGTTCTAAAAACCTGTTAATCAATTATAAACCATTATTTTCCCTGATGGATTATAACAAAAAACCGCTCCCTTTGAGAAGCGGGTTTTCCGCCAGTAAGAAGTTGTTTCTATCAATAAAGCTAAATCAGACTTTTAGCAATCTCTAATAATCTA
>JAYSYV010001107.1:0-1128 GCA_043727245.1 Chloroflexota bacterium
CACGGCCTGAGTGGCACAAACTAGAATTTCGAGCCAGGCTGCGTTAAGTCTAACCCAGCCTTTATTTTTTTACCCTCTTACCGCCACTTTTTGAACTGATACGTAATATCTTCGTATGTTATAATAGTAACGAATAAGCTTTTGAAACTCTGAACAAGACTTTAGGAAGAGGCGGCAGGTGCAATTGGAACGGGTACGCAAGGCGCAAATAGTACGCAGCACGCTTGAGACTAATATAGATGTAGAAGTCAGCCTGGATGGCGATGGCAGCAGTCAGATAGCTACTGGTGTCGGGTTTCTTGACCATATGCTGACTCTTTTCGCCAAACACGCCAATTTTACTTTAGTAATAACGGCCAAAGGTGATACCTGGATTGACGACCACCATACCGTTGAAGATGTGGGTATTGCGCTGGGTCAGGCTTTGCGTCAGGCGTTTGGGGATAAAATTGGTATCCAACGCTACGGTCACGCTTATGTGCCGATGGACGAAACGCTGGTCCGAACGGCCCTGGATATTTCGGGGCGGCCCTTCCTGGTCTACGAAGTAGACGGTTTGCCGGAGAAAGTCGGCCAGTTTGATTGCCAGCTAATCGAGGAATTCTGGCGGGCGGTCAGCTTTAACGCCGGTCTGACGGTCCACGTGGATAAAATCCGGGGTAAGAACGCCCATCATATCCTGGAAGCGATTTTCAAAAGTTTTGCCCAGGCGCTGTGCGAGGCTGTTAAAATTACCGGTACTTCTCTGCCCAGCACCAAAGGGAAGATTGAATAGTCCTGAATATATGAAAATTGTAGTTATTAACTATGAAGCCGGTAATATTCGGAGTGTACAACGAGCTTTGCAGGCCGTGGCCGGACCTCAGTCCAGCGTCGAAATTACCGCCGACCCCTATAAAATACGGGAAGCTTACGCGGTAGTTTTCCCAGGCCAGGGCGCTGCCGGTCAATGTATGAGCAACCTGAACCAGACCCACCTGGGCGAAATTGTCCGCGAACGGATAAGCAGTGGGCGGCCTTTTATGGGAGTGTGTGTCGGGCTGCAACTGCTGTTCAGCCACTTAGAAGAAGATGACACGACCGGCCTGGGGGTTCTGGCCGGAGAAGTACGGCGCTTTCCCGACCGGC
>JAYSYV010001108.1:0-1128 GCA_043727245.1 Chloroflexota bacterium
GTCCTTTCTACCGCTTCAACGGAAGATGATGAAGGTGAAGCATACCTTAAAATTCTACAGTCGCAACAGGTTGATGGTATTGTGGTAGCTTCAGCGGCCCTTTTCGATGTTAATGTTGCCAGGATCAACCAGAGTGGACGGCCCTTCGTCTTTATCGGCCGTTATCCCCTGGACCAGGCCATACCGGCAGTTGGGATTGACGACAATGGAGGCGCCCGCCAGGCTGTCCAACACCTCATCGAACACGGTCACCAACGGGTCGCTCATATTAGTGGCCCGCTCCAACATCTTTCGGCGATTGACCGTTTTAACGGTTACCAGGCCGAGTTGAAACAGGCCGGGATCGAAGTCCGTTCCGACTATCTGTTTGAGGGAGATTACACTGAGGAGGCCGGTAGGGCCGGGATGCTTACCCTGTTGAACATGGCCGAACCACCAACCGCATTATTCGCGGCAAACGATGAAACGGCTGTGGGCGCTATGGCCGTGCTACTCCAGGCCGGTATTACCCCTGGTCGGGAATTTCCGGTGGTTGGATTTGACGATGTGCTATTGGCCCGGCACGTCACCCCGGCCCTTACCACGGTGCGGCAGCCTATGCGTGAGCTTGGTGTCGAAGCGGCTCGACTTTTACTCAACCTGATTCAAGGCAATAAACTGGTACAAATCCAGGCCGAATTAAAAACTAGCCTGGTGGTAAGACAATCTTGCGGCTGTTTGCCGTAATAAGTTGTTTTGCACCGTCAGGTCAAACGTAATAACTTAACCTAACTGGCTCTTAGCTGTCTGTTAAGGTCATAACTACACAACTTCAGTTTATGAGTTCGATACGCTCTTTTCAGACTATCTGGAAGTATTGTTTCGTTTTATCTAAATCAAACTTAATTATTTTTGTGGTTTAGCGGTCAGACAACTAACTACTGCTGGAAGACCCTGGCTTCGGTTGGTCCAAATCAGGCAAGTTGGTATAAGGCAGTAAGGATTTGCGCTGTTGTTTGACCATTTATTATGAGGAGGAAGATATGTTCTCATTTCGGAGAAGACTAACGACCCTGTTGGTCATGATGATACTGGCCTTGCCGGTGCTGGCAGGTTGCGGCGATAGCACATCTACCAGTGTCCCCAGCC
>JAYSYV010001109.1:0-1128 GCA_043727245.1 Chloroflexota bacterium
AGTCGGCGTATGATGTCCTGCCAGATTATCCAACACCAGCAGCATTCTCAAGGCCGGTAATTCCGCTCCGGCAGGCCCTAAACTCGGTACTACCATTAAGCCAGCTTGCCAACTTTCCCACAGTGCCCGGTTCTCCTCCCGCTCTAATTTCGCTTCTGTCCCGACCGGTAACCGGGCTAACACCTGCTCCAATTGTCCTTCTAACCAGGGGTGCAACACCACATTAGTACAACTCATTACGCCTTTTACGTGTACCAGTCCGGTTTCAGGTTCAAATAAAGTTAGCAGTTTAGCCGTACCATTTTTAATATATTCGTGGGGATAGCGCTCAGCTTCACCTTCAGGCTGCCAACTGCTTCCAGCAAAGGGAATGGTCTGGAAGGGACCAGCTTCATCTTCCGTCCAAACCGGCAATTCAGCCTGAGTGTAAGCTCGCTCAATCAGTTTTTTTTTGATTGGGTATCCGGATCACTTACTTGCACCGGGCCGCTTTTGCGAAGCCTCATGACCGTGCCGGTCTGACACCAGCTTCGATTCTTCTGCCAGGTGAAACCGGCCTGGTGGAGGGTACACCAGATGGTATAAGTACTCACTTCAGGCAAACCATCCGGGGCTTTACGTAAAGCGCGTTGTAAAGTTTGCAGCGACCAGGTAGCAGTCCCATCCTCTTTGCGCGAGGGAGAACGCTTGAATTCCAGCAGTATCCGAGCTTGTTGCGGAGCCTGATAGACAATGACAGGACCGCCCCGGTGCCGAGTTTCGAGCGCGGACAACCCGGCTTTATTGAAACGAGTAACTAGCTGGGCGACGGCATCCCCGGATTTACGTCCGGTCAGACGGGCTGCCTCACTAAAATTTTTACCCTCCGCTACCCGCAATAATTCCTGGGCGCGGGTTACTGTAGCGGCACTTAAACTGAGCGAACGGCTAATTTTGTGAAGATTACTTTCTTCAGCTGGTCTTAAAAGGCGTAGAGGCTCCTTTTGTGGAGTGCTCATGGTGGTGCTCCTGGCGGACCGGGATATTTCCGGTCTGGTTACTTACAGTCTACGCCTTTGGGCCTTAATCGGCAATGACCGTAGGACAAAAGCACCATTTTTAGATCTCCCTTGATCCTTGATCCTTGAT
>JAYSYV010001110.1:0-1127 GCA_043727245.1 Chloroflexota bacterium
ATACAATGGGGATGCCCATCCTTATTCTGGCATCTTTTAACGAAATATCAAAGAAATAATCTTTTACTTATACTCAGATAACTTGGTATGAGTATAGTCGAACTTTTTACAGGCTCGGTAAGGTTAGTTTTGCCAGAATTTTACCTTTGCAATAAACCACAAGAAATACTCGAGGTGAACTCCGTAGCACAGGCAATTTGATAAAAATAAAGTTTAATAGATCCTTGCCAAACCTAATCACTTCACACCTTTCGGTGACGATACCCTAAAACAGTAGTCGTTACCAGTACTTACTTTGATTCATTAGTTTAGATTATAGGCTAAATCTGAACTATACTTCTAATCCAACTGTTTGAGTTTCATTGGTTTCCCGGTCCCAGTGATGAAATTCGGTCAGGGGGAACTCTTGTGGGCTCATCTTGTGTAATTGTAGTCGCACCCTCAATCGCAGTTCTATCGCGAGCCGCAACAACTCCCCTGCATCCTCTTTTGCATTTGACCGGAAGGGAAAATAAGTTTGGTTAGAGCGGAGAAAGTCCTATTTATACTGCGGCGGTCCCGGCGCTCCATTCCTCCAGCTAAGCTTCAAACCCCTTCTCCCACAACATTCCGTAATTGCCAACACGCCGGAGTTCCCGGGCAGTCGGATTCACCAGGGTATCCACCGGCGTAACCCGGCCATTTCCGCAATCTCCAGTCGCTCTAACTCACGGTCAAGGTCACCCCGGATTTTATTACCCTTTGCATCGGTGCTACCTGCCAGGGTACGGCGTAGTTCTCCAACTAAAGCGCGGAGAAGTTCCTTGTGTCTTTTCAGCATTATTTCCCGCGGTTAAAGTTAGCAGGTGATTAGAATTACTTTGAAGCTGGAATAATCACTCATTTCCAGTTCTAGAAAGTATTATAGCCTATATCGTCTTTGACCCTTTTATAAATCCACCGTAATTGTGAACTGGCCCTGGTTTTTAGGCCTGGGCATCGTAGCCGTATCCTTATATTAGGTAGTGGCTCTGCCGGTAGTTCAGAACTATCAGCAGAACCACTTGTTGTAAAGCCTAGAAGCCTAGTGTGACAAAGACATCCTTGAAGCCGCTCGAGAAGTCCAGCTTGGCCCCGGTGAGCCCTTT
>JAYSYV010001111.1:0-1127 GCA_043727245.1 Chloroflexota bacterium
CCACGTTAGTAAGAACCTGAGCAAGGTAACTAAGAGGCATCTCAAAATCACCCTCCTGTTTGCCGAACCACCGTCCAATTAAGTGGCTATAACCTTTGACTACAGTTAAAGGGGTACGTAACTCGTGACCGACCAGGGATAGGAACTGCTCCTGCAAATGCCGCAGGCTTCGTTCGGTAATATTCCGCAGCACCACCACACCGCGGTCCTCCATATCTTCCCCGCGTACCGGTTGGCCGGTAGCTTCCAGCCAGTGGCGACGACCTTTAGCATCTCTAAAATTAAAGACTAGATTGAACGCTTCCCCTCTGGCCGCCAGGGCCAGGGGGGTATTCTCGGCCTGTAGGGGTTTCTCTCCTTCTTCATCCAGTAGTACCAGCTTGTCAGTGGTAGTGCGGAGCAAATCCTGGTAAGCGGCATTAGTCAACAGAACCTCGCCGTGGCTATCCACCACCACCAGGGCATCCGCCATATTCGCCAGTATTGCTTCCAGTTGGGCTTTGTCCCGTTCGCTGTGCTGCTGCTGGACTCTCAATTCTTCAGCCATCGTACTCAGGTCTTCCCCTTGCACAACCAGATCCGAATTAGTATTATTCAATTCCTCGACGGTAGCCTGTAATTCCTCGTTAAGCGTCTCCAGTTCTTCGTTAGTAGCCTGCATTTCCTCATTGAGCGTGTCAGCTTCCTCGATAGCCGCCTGGGCTTCTTCGGCGTGCATAATAAACTCTTCATTATCCGTGCGTAAAGCGGCGTTTTGGCTGGTTACTTCTTCGTTAGCAGCCAGTAAATCCCGATTAACCTTAACCAGCTTTTCCATCTGGCTGGTGTGAGCCAGGGCTACTTCCGCTTGCTGCTCTTTAGCGGCGGCCTGTTCGGTAGTTATCCGCTCTAACTCCTGGCGCAAGTGGTTCAATTCGGTAGTTTTAAGCTCAGAGAGTTCTTGCTCTAACTGGGTCTTATCGCTTTGTAAGTCAATATTGGTTTGCTCCAGGCTCAGAATTCTCTGGTTTAATTCGCCTGCTAACTCCTGCTGGTGAATATTATCTTGCTTTAGTTGGCGCTGGGCAGTAACTTCACGGGTGAGGTCGGATACTATAATGAGAACTTTTTGCCCTTGCCCTTGCCCT